>DATHYU010000226.1:0-6729 GCA_035458965.1 Acidimicrobiia bacterium
GGAGGCTCGTCAGACCGTCCGGCGCACGAGGACGTGGACCACCGGGCGGAAACCAAGCCCCTCCCAGGCCCTGGCGCCCTCGAGGTTCGCCGACTCGTACTCGACGGTGGCCCGGTGGCAACCCTGGTCGGCCGCCCAGGCGAGGGCCGCGTCGACCAGCCGACGCCCGGCGCCGGACGACCGGCGATCCGCACGAACGTAGGCCGACGTCACGTGCGACATCCCGGGATCGTCGACGGCCGGCGGCGCGTGGTCGTGGCGAAGGGCGGCACCCGCCAGCCCGACCGGCTCGCCGCCCTCCTCGGCGATCCATACGGGCCGCTGCGCGTCGGCGAGCAGGCCGGCGATCTCCTCCGGATCGGACTCGGGATGGATCCGGAGCGTCGGCGGCCCCGCGAGGTGGGTCCAGAGGCCGTGATCGAGATCGAGCACGGCGTCGAGATCCTCGGGCCCGGCCCGACGCACGCCCGACGGCCGGGCGACCTCTCCGATCTCCCGCAGGCCGTGGACGAGCACCCGCCCGAAGCCGACGGCGTGCCACGCCTCCTCGGCCCTGCGGTCGGAGGCGAACAGCGACAGCGCATGGGTGACGATCCCGGCTCCCGACCAGCGGGCCGAAGCCGCCGCATACAGCGGATGGATGGCGTCCGGACCGACGGTGCCATGGCCCCACTCGGGCACGTAGGCCCCGGGACGTCCCCACAGATCGAAGGGGAACCCTCCGGCGAAACCGACGACGGAGCCGGCCTCGAGCGCCACGACGGTGAGACCGATCGAACCGAGGCCGACGATCTGCTCCTGGACGCGCTCCTCATCCTCGAGCGTGGACGGCAGCAGCGGCTCCTCACCTCTCGCCCGGCGGTTCGCAGCGGCCACCAGCACGGCACACCCGGCTGCATGGGCCTCGTCGAAGGGAACGATCTCCATGCGCCGAGTCTGGCACCTAGGGTCGGCGCCATGGAGATCACGTGCGGAGGCACCCGCATCGCCGCCGTTCAAGGCGACCTGACGGCGATGGACCTCGACGTGGTCGTCAACGCCGCCAACGAACGCCTCGCCCATGGCGGCGGGCTCGCCGCGGCCCTCTCGCGCGCCGGCGGGCCGGCCGTCCAGGAGGCCTCGACCCGCTGGGTCCGGGAGCTCGGACCCGTGGACCACGGCGCGGCGATCACGACGGCAGGAGACATGCCGGCCCGGGCGCTCGTCCATGTCGTCGGTCCCCGGTATCGGGGAGACGGATCGGACGAGCCGGCCCTCCGGGCCGCCGTCGACGCCGCACTGCATGCGGCCGCCGGCCTCGGCGCCCGCTCCATCGGCATGCCGGCGATCTCGGCCGGGATCTTCGGCTACCCGCTGGAGGAGTCGGCTGCCGTGATCGCCGACGAGGTGGCGGCCTGGTGCACCCGAAACCCGGGGATCCTCGACGACGTCCGGCTCGTCGGGTTCGACCCGGCAGCCGTGGAAGCCTTCGCAGCCGGACTGCGAGGCGCGGAGAACTGACCGCCCCCCGAGGCCCACGCGCAAAGGAATCGCGCTGCGCCTTCGGTCCGATGCCATGTTTGGGCTACCTTTGCATCCCCCGAGCCCGAGGACCGCATGAGCGAGCCGCGCACCATGTTCGACAAGGTCTGGGAGGACCACGTCGTCAGCCGAACGGCAGGTGAGCCCGACCTGCTCTATGTCGACCTCCACCTCGTCCACGAGGTGACGTCGCCGCAGGCCTTCGAGAGCCTGGCGCTGTCCGGCCGCCCGGTACGCCGGCCCGACCTCACGCTGGCGACCATCGACCACGGCGTGCCGACGGTCAACCGCGAGCTCGGCATCACCGACCCGCTCTCGAAGCAGCAGATCGACACGCTCATCGCCAACTGCGAGCGCACCGGCATCACGCTCTTCGGGCTCGACGATCCCCGCCAGGGCATCGTCCACGTGATCGGCCCCGAGCAGGGCGTCACCCAACCGGGCATGACGATCGTCTGCGGGGACAGCCACACCTCCACCCACGGCGCCTTCGGCGCCCTCGCCTTCGGGATCGGGACCTCGGAGGTCGAGCACGTGCTCGCCACACAGACCCTGTCGCAGGCGAAGCCGAAGTCGATGGCCGTCACCGTCGAGGGCGACCTGCCGACCGGTGTCGCCTCCAAAGACGTGATTCTCGGAATCATCGCCCGGCTCGGGTTCGGCGGCGGCACCGGATACGTCATCGAGTACCGCGGCTCCACCATCCGCAGCCTCTCCATGGAGGGGCGGATGACGATCTGCAACATGTCGATCGAGGCCGGCGCCCGTGCCGGGATGATCGCCCCGGACGAGACCACCTTCTCCTACCTGAAGGGCCGCCCCAACGCCCCGACCGGCGACGACTGGAACGAGGCCGTCGCGTACTGGCGATCGCTCCCCACCGACGAGGGAGCCACCTTCGACCGGGAGATCGTCATCGATGCCGCCGAGCTCGTCCCCTACGTCTCGTGGGGCACGAACCCGGCGCAGACGCTGCCGGTGACCGCGACCATCCCCGATCCCCACGACATCGACGATCCGCTCGAGGCGGACGCCGCGGTGCGCGCCCTCGAGTACATGGACCTCGAGCCGGGGACGCCGATCACCGACATCGCGCTCGACCGGGTGTTCTTCGGGTCCTGCACCAACGCCCGGATCGAGGACCTGCGGGCGGCGGCGGAGATCGTCCGGGGCAAACGCGTCCACCCGAACGTCTCGGCGATGGTCGTCCCCGGGTCGGGGCTCGTGAAGCTCCAGGCCGAGGAGGAGGGCCTCGACCTCGTCTTCAAGGAGGCCGGGTTCGACTGGCGCGACGCCGGGTGCTCGATGTGTCTCGGCATGAACCCCGACATCCTCGCGCCCGGCGAGCGATGCGCCTCGACGTCGAACCGCAACTTCGAGGGCCGTCAGGGCAAGGGCGGGCGCACCCACCTCGTGAGCCCGGTGATGGCGACCGCCGCGGCCGTCACCGGCCACTTCGTCGACGTGCGGACCTGGGAGGGCTGATGGACCCGATCGACATCATCCGGGGCACGATGGCACCGCTGCCGCGGTCCAACGTGGACACCGATCAGATCATCCCCAAGCAGTTCCTCAAGCGGGTCGAGCGCAGCGGGTTCGGGCCGTACCTCTTCTACGACTGGGCGCAGGACGATCCCGGCTTCGTGCTCAACCGCCCCGAGTACGAAGGCGCCTCGGTGCTCGTGACCGGCCCGAACTTCGGGTCGGGGTCGTCGCGGGAGCACGCCCCGTGGGCGATCGAGGATCGCGGGTTCCGGGCGATCATCGCTCCGTCGTTCGCCGACATCTTCCGCAACAACTGCGTGAACGTCGGGATCCTCACGGTCGAGCTCAAGGAGCCGGAGGTCAACGAGCTCACCCGCATCGCCGAGAGCGCTCCGTCGGCCGAGGTGGAGATCGACCTCGCCGAGCAGCTCGTCACCGCACCGAACTTCCAGGCCCACTTCCACATCGATGCGTTCGACAAGCACCGCCTGCTGAACGGCCTCGATCAGATCGCCCTCACCATGCAGCACGCCGGGGCCATCGACGACTTCGAAGGCCGCCGCCCGTCGTTCAAGCCGTCCCTGGGCTGATCCGCTCGATCGTCGCGACGGCGCCGAGGCCCTCGAGGATCTCGATGGCCCGCCCGACGTCTCCTGCCTCGTACCAGGCCAGCGCCTCGTCGTAGGGACACCCCAGCTCGGCCCAGGCCGCGGCCGCCTCGACGTAGCGGCCGGCCGCCTCGAGATCGTGCGGCGGCGACACCAGCGCCGTGCCATCGAAGGACTCCGACAGCCGCACCCACCGGGCGAGGTCACCGCCGTATCGCGAGTTGCCGTCGCGGGCGAGATACGGGTGTGCGGCACGGGCCCACGTGGCGACGCCGCTCGGGTCGCCGCGGAGCCAGGCGATCTCGGCGAGGAGGTTGGCCACCGGCACGATCCGCTGAGCCTCCTCCGACCGCTCCGCCCCCTCCCAGGCCTGCCCCGCGATCTCGGCGGCTCGCTCGAGGTCGCCCCGCCGCGCCACGATCGTCCCCCGGACCGTCAACGCCGGGATCTCTGCGACCGCGGCGACCGCCCTGCCGGTGAGCGAGGTCTCGACGTTGGTGAGGGCCTCGTCCCAGGAGCCGGTCTCGAGGCAGACCCAGGCCTTCGCTGCGAGCGCGTAGCTGGCGTATCCCTCCATCTCGTGCTCGACGGCGACCCGCTCGGCATCGTCGAGGGCGTCGATCGCCTCGGCATACCGCCGGGCGAGCGCCCGATTCCATCCGAGGTTCCCCGTCGCCCTGGCGATCTCCTGCGGAATCCCGATCTCGTCGGCCAGCCGGATGGCGGCCTGGAGGATTCGGACGCTCTCATCGGGGTCGGTGCGCGTCACGACGGTGCCAACGTTGACCATGGCCTGGACCCGCACCCCGGGGAGATCGAGCTCGTCGGCGAGCTCGATCGCCTTTCGACCCCACTCCTCCGTTCCCTCCGCGTCCCCGGACAGCATCGCGAGCTGCGATCGGCGCGCGTAGGCGCGAGCGAGCTGCTTCGACGGAGGGAGGTGAGACACCGTGTCGATGGCTTCGGCGGCGAGCGCCCGGGCGTCGGAGCCCCTGCCCTCCATCCAGGCGAGCCTCGACAGCCAGCGGAGATCGTCGGACTCCCCCAACACGTCGCCGTCCTCGCGGTTCATCGCAAGCCGGCGCTCCGTCGCCGCGATCGCCTCGGGAACGTCCTGGAAGCCGACCGACCGTGCGAAGTCCGAGAGCACCTCGAGAAGGATCGCCCGATCCATCAGGTCCTCGTGCTCGAGCGCGCGGCGGTAGTGCCCGGCAGCCTGTCCGTAGGCGTGAGACCGGGAGGCTGCGGCACCTGCCGCGCGGCTGTGACGAACGATCAGCGACGGGTCGCCGGTCTCGAGGGCGTGGTGGGCCAGCCGGGCCGGATCGGCGTCGAGCGTCTCGAGGCCCGACAGGACGGCGAGGTTGATGGAGCGTCGATCCCGCGCCGACAGCGATGCCTCCACCGCCCGACGGGCCAGTTCGTGACGAAACGCCATCGCGTTGCCGACCCCGACGAGGATCCGGGCGCTCTCCAGCTCGTCGAGGGCGGCGTCGTCCACCGGCGTGACATCACCGATGATCGCAAGATCGACCGGCACCGGTCCGACGGACACGACCTCGGCGATCCGCCGGGCCGGACCCGAGAGGGCGTCGACACGGGCGAGCACGGCGTCCTGCACCGAGGACGGCACCACGTCGGTCCCAGCCTCGAGGACCTCGCTCAGGAAGAAGGGGTTGCCTCCCGTGAGGCGGCGGAGGCGCTCGGCCGGGACGGTGTCGCCGGCCAGGGCCGCGATGGCGGCGGCGGACAGCGGCGCCGGCTGCAGTCGCACCACGCTGCCCGGCGCAGCGTCGGCGAGCGTGGTTCGCACGCGGGCGGCTCCGACATCGCGGACCGTCACGACCACGAGTGCTGCGAGGTGCCGGATCCGCCGACCGAGGAACTTCAGGGCGTCGATCGTCGCGTCGTCGGCCCAATGGAGGTCCTCGATCACGACCAGGCGGGGTGGCCCACCCGCCAGCGACTCGTGCAGGGCTCGCAGAATCGTCTCCGGTCGGGGGTCGGCCGCGAGGAGCGACGCGAACGCCGGACCGAGGTCGGGCGCCATGTCGTGGAACGGTCCGAGCGCCCGCGGGATCACCAGGTCGTCGCACCATCCCCACAGGACGTCGATCCCTGCCTCGGCGGCGATCGCGCGCACGAGGCTGGACTTCCCGATGCCGGCCTCCCCACCGATCACGACGATGCTCCCGGCCCCGGCCACGGCGCCGGCGAGCGCCTCCCGGAGCCGGCGCAGCTCGTCGTCGCGCTCCACGAGCACCGGACCGTCAACGGCCGGCCGGGGCGCAGCGGCCGGGGCGGACCGCTCGAGGACGGCGCGGAACGCCTGGACGGGCTCGTCGATGTGCTTGAGACGGAGCTCGCCGAGATCCTCGAACCCCACCGGTGAGCGGCCCCGGAGGCTGTTGCGGACCGCCGACGAGACGACGATGCCTCCCGTGTCGGCGATCGCCTCGAGGCGGGCTGCGATGTTCACCCCGTCGCCGAAGACGTCCCCGTCGTCCGTGACGATGATGTCGCCGAGGTTGATGCCGATCCTCAGCCGGAGGGGGGAGCCCTCGGTCTCCCCCTGGATCTCGACGGCGGCGTCGACGGCCTCGGCGACGCTCGGGAACTCGGCGACCACGGAGTCGCCCGCGGTCGACGCGATTCGTCCGCCGTGGCCCTCGAGGATGGGGTCGATGGTGCGGCGCAGGTCGTGGAGCGAGGCGAGCGTCCCGTCCTCGTCGGCGGCCATCGCCGCCGAGAACCCGGACACGTCGGCGGCCAGGATCGCTGCGAGCCGCCGCTGCGTCATGCCGCTGCGCTCCGGTCGGCGAGCACGTCGTTGAGGATGTCGGGGCGGTCGGTGACGATGCCGTCGACCCCGAGGTCGAGGAGCCTGTGCATCGCCGCAGGGTCGTTCACGGTCCACACGTGGACGTGCTTGCCCGCGGCATGGGCCCGGTCGACGAACCGGCGCGTCACGACGCGGTACCCGCGTCCGCCCTCGGGAACCTGGAAGGCATCGGCCGCACCGGCGCCCGGCCGGCCGGCCATGGCGGCGGCGACCTCGGCAGGGCCCGCCGACGTGGCGACCGCTCCGCCACTCGCACGCCGGAAGCGGGCCACG
>DATHYU010000227.1:0-5072 GCA_035458965.1 Acidimicrobiia bacterium
AGGCGTACGGGCTCGCGGGCCTCCGGCTGGGGTACATCGTCGCGTCGCCCGAGATCCTCGACGGGCTTCGCCGCATCCAGGTGCCCTTCACCGTCACCGAACCGGCCATGGCCGGGGCCATCGAGGCCCTTCGCCACCCCGACCGGGTCGCCGCGAGGGTGGAACACGTCGATCGGGAGCGATCGCGCCTCACCGCGGCCCTGCGGGATCGGATGATCCCCGTCGCCGACACCCAGGCGAACTTCGTGTACGCCGACCTCGGCGATGCGTGCGACGAGATCGTCGAGGGACTCCTCCGCAGAGGGGTCATCGTCCGGGTCGTTCCCCCCGACGGCCACGTCCGGATCTCGATCGGGACGACCCACGAGATGGATCGGTTCCTCGAGGCCTTCGACGCCGTGAATCAGGCGAGCACGTAGAGCACCAGCCAGAAGGCGCCACCGGCGGCAAAGACACCGTCGAGATAGTGGAGGCTGCCCGGCACGGAGCCCACGAAGAAGAACCCGCCGGCACGCATCAGCGTGCCGACATTCCGGCCCGCCACCAGTGCGAGGGCGGCTCCTCCGGATGCGGCCAGCGTCGGCCAGAGGTCGTCGCTCCAGATGGTCGCGGCGATCCCTCCGGCCACCACGGCCGCGAGCATGCCGACGATCACCGGGTCGAGCGACGCCATCTCGAAGCGAGAAGACACCCAGGTCACGGCGACGGCGGCCGTTGCGACGACCAGGAAGGACGTCGTGTAGTCCTCGGACGCGAGCCGAAGGAGGATGACGCTGGAGACGCCGAACGTCCCGATGACCGCAAGGGCGACCGAGGCCCCGATCGACTCGATCGGACGCTGGCGGGGCACGAGAACCGCCCAGACCATGCCCGCCAGCGCGGCGAGCGCCGTGGCCGCCGCCGCCCCCGGCACCCCGAAGCGATACGTCGCCAGCGCTCCGCCGGTGACCCCGGCGAGCACCGGTGCGGCCGACACGACCAGTCCCCGCCGTGCCGCGACGTCGCTGATGTCGAAGGCCCAGACCCCGCCGGCGAGCACGATGGTCACCGCGAGCCACTGGATCGAAAGGGTGTTGGCGATGAAGAGCGCCGCGCCGATGGCCGCGACGAGCCCGACCTCCATCGCGACGGGAGACTGCACCACGGTGGCACCGCCCGATACGGGGGGAATGAGGGCCACCTCGTCCCCGTCGGCGACCGATGCCTCCGCCGCGGCCTCCTCGCCGTTGACCCACACCTTGGCGATGGGCACGGCCCGGGCGAACTCCGTCCCGAAGCGATCGGCGGCGTTCGCGAGCACCTCGGCGACCGTGGCGCCGGGCACCGTGGTGTCCGCGGTGCCGGCGGCCTCCCGGAGGTTGGCGAACAGCCGCAGACGCGCCATCAGCCGACCACCAGCTGACCGGCGACCACGGCGGTGCCGTCGGGCCGCGTCGTCTCGAAGAGGTAGCCGTCACCCGACGACCACACCGTCGTCTCGATGTCGGAGCCGGGCAACACCAGGTCGGTGAACCGGCAGCGGAGACTCCTCAGTCGGGTCGGATCGCCGTCGGCCAGCCGCGACACGAGGCCGCCCGCGACGAGCGACAGGGTTCCGAGCCCGTGGTTGATGACGCCGGGCAGCCCGACCATCTTCGCCACGTCGTCGTCGAGATGGATCGGGTTGTGGTCGCCCGAGGCCTTGGCGTACGCGGGCGGCATGTCGACGGACACGTGCTGGGTGAAGGCCGCGACGACCTCGCCCTTGTCTGGCGGAGCCGGCTTCTCGCCGCGGGGCCGCTCGGTTCCACTGCCGGCGCCCCGGACGAAGATCGTCCAGTACTGGTCGACGACCGGATCGCCATCGGGGGTGGCTGCGCTCACCTTTGCGACGTAGGTCGCCCCCTTCCCCTTGTCCTCGACGGACTCGAGCACGGGGGTCATCACGAGTGAGTCGCCGGGGCGGATGGGCCGGTGGTAGTCGAAGGCCTGTTCGCCGTGGACGATCATCAACGGGTTCTCGACGTTCAGCTCGGGATCGGTCGTGATGGAGCCGGCGAGCACGATCCCGGGCACCACGGCGAACACCGCCGACGCCACCTGATCGTCGGCGCCGACGCGGTGACGGGGGTTGTCGTCGCCCGAGGCCTCCGCGTAGGCCTCGATCTGATCGGCCGTGACGGTGATCGTCCGAGAGAGATAGGTCTTGCCGGCGAGGTCGAAATTGAGCGGCACGAGCGGCTCCTGCTGATGGCCTGCCCGCAGGGTACTGCGATCACGTGACGCGGCCCCGATTCGCGCTGCGACAATGGCGCACGTGCAGACCCGTGTCGAGATCGTCGAGGTCGGGCCGCGTGACGGCCTGCAGGCCGAGGAACGGATCCTCGACGTCGCAACCCGGCTCGAGCTGATTCGGCGGTGCGCCGCAGCAGGCGCCCGACGCATCGAGGTCTGCTCGTTCGCCCATCCGAAGCTGCTGCCCCAGATGGCCGGTGCCGAGGAGATCGCCGCCGCCATCGACCCCGATCGCACCTGGTCGGCCATCGGCCTCGTGCTCAACACCAGGGGCCTCGAGCGCGCCCTGGCAACGGATCTCGACGAGATCAACTTCGTGGGGTACGCCTCCGACGGCTACGCCGGGAAGAACACCGGGGCCACCGCCGAGGTCCGCAACGCCGAGGCCGCCGAGCTGATCGGGGCGGCACGCGCCGGGGCGAAGAGGACGAGCATCACGATCGCCGTCTCCTTCGGCGACCCGATCGAGGGAGTCGTGCCCGTCGATCGGCTCGCAGCCATCGCCGCCCGGTTCGCCGAGGCAGGCGTCGACGAGATCGCCATGGGCGACACGGCGGGGGTCGCGACGCCGGCCGACGTCGCCGAGCGTCTCGCCGCCGTGCGAACGGCCGCTGCAGGGACCCCGCTCAGGCTGCATTTCCACAACACCCACAACACCGGCTACGCCAACGTCGTCGCGGCGCTCGAGGCCGGTATCGAGGCGCTCGACGCCTCGGTCGGCGGCTTCGGCGGGAGCCCCTTCTCCCCCGGCGCCGGCGGCAACGTGGCCACCGAGGACGTGGTGTGGATACTCGACCGCATGGGCGTCGAGACAGGTCTCGACGCCGCATCCCTCGCCGGCACCGGTACCTGGATCGCCGGCGAACTCGGCCACGACGGCGCCGATGCGATGCTCGATCGCGCCGGTCCCTGGCCGCCTGCCGGCTGAGTCCCGGGAACCTCCTCCCCAGCCGGGGCCGTCGACCTGGTGCGCCGCGCCGCCGTGCCGGCGGCGCACGCGCTAGGCGTCGGTGTCCTCGTCCGGGGGCTCGGGCACCGTGAAGCGCAGGATGTCGCTCGCCGGGGACCCGTCCCCGCCGAGCGCCGTCGGATCGAGGTCGGTGAGGACGCCGTCGCCGTCGAAGTCGACCACGACCCGAACGGAGACCGTGTAGCCGCCCGGCTCGAGGGCCGCGAACTCGAAGACGATCGGGGCGTGCTCGCCGGGCTCGAGCAGCTCCGAGATCCCGAGGACCTCGCCGTCGATCGAGATCTCCACGAACCCGGGCCCGGGCAGCGAGACAGACGACACGGAGACGGTCGTCCCGTCCTCCGACTCCTGGTCCTCCAGGGCGAGCGTTGCCGGCGCGAGGCGGACGACGGTCACGAACCCGGTCGTGAAGGCCGGGAGGCCGTCGACGGTCTCACCGATCGGATCGAAGTCGTCTCCCGGCACGAGGATGCCGTTCTCGTCGCGGTCGATGTGGACCGCGGCGATCAGCGGCGCCGTCTCGAGCGCCGGTGGCGAGAGCTCGACGACGAGATCCTCGGTCGTGCCGGCCTGGAGGAGCCCACTGCGACCGACGAGCACACCCGGCTCGCCTTCGTCGGAGGTCCAGATGCCGACGAAGCCTGCCGCGGGGAGCGTTGCCGCCGTCACCCGGACGGAGTCCCCGTCCGATCGCTGGTCGTCGAAGACGACGAGCGCCGGGCCCAGCGGGGGCAGCAGCTCGACACGAGCCGTCGTGGTGGCGTCCTCACCGTTGGCGCGGGTCGCCGGGACGTCGATGAGATCGTCGGGCGGCTCGTACGTGAAGACGCCGTCCTCGTCGATGTCGACGTGGAGCCGGGCGTGCACGGTGATGGCCTCGGTCAGCGGCACGAACAAGGGGACCTCGACGTTGCCGACGACGCCGCGCACGAGCACGTCTCCGATCCCGATGACGTCGCCCGGCACGCCGTCGAAGTCGAGCTGCAGCACCACGAATCCCGGTGCGGGCATGGAAACGGAGTCGACCGTGACAACCGTGCCCTCGACCTGCTGGTCGGAGAACACGATGTCGGCGGGCCCCGTGGGGATCGCCGTCGGCGGAGCGAGCGTCGTGGTGGTCGTCGTGGTGCCCGCGTCCTCGTACTCCAGGCCGCAGGCGGCGAGGAGGACGACCATCGAGACGGCGATCACCCGGCGCATCACGCGGAGCGTACAGCGACAGGGCCCGTTCGAAGCACCGGAGCCGCCCCGTCTCTCCGCCGAGGAGACCCGGCACGTCCCTCCCGCTTCACGACGGGCAGGACTGCGGCTCCATCGCCGGCTCGAGCACGCCGAGCGATGGGTGTCCATGTCGGCGGTCTGTCGGCGGCTGATCCATCTCGTCGTGGTGCTGGAGGACGAGGACCCTCATGAGGAGGCGTCCTCGGGCATCGGCTCGGCCCGTCGACGCCGGCCCCACCTCCGCAGCCTCGGCTTCCGCATCCCCGGTGTGCTGCGGTCGGACACCCAGGGGGCGTAGGGGGCCATGGTGATCTCGGCGAGCGCCAGGAGCACCGTGTCGTAGTTCACCCGCCATCCGGCGAAGTCGAGCCACGCCTGATCCCGGTCCGCGACGATCGGCAGGCCGGCCTCGGCCAGGTCGTCGAGGGCCGCCTCGAACTCGCCCCGCGGGATGCCGATGGGGTCGCCCTGGCGGGGATCGGGGTCGTACTCGATGCCGAAGAAATCGGCGATGCGCCGCAACGAGATGAACCCGGCGCGGATCGCCAGCGCAGCCTCCGGATCACGGGGCAGGTCGATCGATGACTCCATGAGCGAGGCGGCGTCG
>DATHYU010000228.1:0-5262 GCA_035458965.1 Acidimicrobiia bacterium
CGCCGCCGAGATCGACGCGATGTACGCCGAGTAGCGGTCCCGGCGGAGACCGGACGCCCGCCGATCATCGCGCCGGTGGAGTGGGCGATCGCGCCGTCAGGCGCCCCACTTCGCGACCATCGCGAACACCACGACGAGCAGCAGCACCGTCATGGCGCGGGATCCCATCCCGATCTTGCGCATCGTGGCGATGGCGTCGGGGATTCGGCCCTCCTCGAACGCCTTGAGCGCCTTGGTCGTGTTCGGGGCGAAGAACATGCCGCCGAGGAACCCGCCGATGACGACGGCGACCACGCCGATGACGATCCAGGCCTGCTCCCAGGTCCAGGCGTCCTCGGTGACCACCATCCACGCGCCGAAGACCAGCACGAGGGCGGCGGAGCTCGTGATGATGCGGCTTCCGATCGCCATGTCGGCGGCGAAGGCCTGTGCCCGCGCCGGGTCCTTGGAGGCGGCGACCCGGGCCCCGAAGAATCCCGTCCAGAAACCCGCGCCGACCCACACGATGGCGGCAACGATGTGGAGGAACTTCAGGACGTCGTACATGGGTGCTCCCATCGGTCGGCGTGGCCCGCACGATCGCGGCGCGGGGGCCGGGCGTCAAGCGTTGACCGCGGAGAACAGCGTTGACGACTACATAGAGTGGTCGCTAGCCTGGAGGCGCTGAGGCAATCGGGAGTTCCATGACGTCCACCGACTTGGGGACGACGATCCGCGAGTACCGCGAGCGCGCCGGGCTGACCCAGGACGGGCTCGGCCGGCTCGTCGCCGTCGACCCCGACCTGATCGACCAGTGGGAGTGGGGGGAAGAGGCGCCAGGGGACGGTGAGGCCGAGCGCATCGCCGAGGTCCTGGGGATCCCACCGGCCCGGATGTGGGCCTCCGACGCAGTCGTGGAGCTCGCTCCCGACGGCGACCTCGTGGTCATCGACCTCGTGATCGCCGATCCCGTTCCCGCCCCGGCCGTGGAGCCCCGGAGGCAGCCGGAGCCCCGGGCTCCTTCGGTGATCGAGGTCCCATCGATCTGGCGTCGGATGGGCGATGCCGCCGCCTCAGATCCCCGGCGGACCGTCTGGGTGGTCGCCGCCCTGATGGTGGCCGTGGTCGCGGTCGTGTTCGTCGTTGTCGTCCTCGGAACCGGGTCCGCCCCCTCGACGACGAGTTTCGGGAGCTCGACGACGCCCACGCCCAGCGAGGCCGACATCTTGCGCGAGCAGCGGGATCGTCTCATCGGGCGCGTCGACGAGCTGACGGTCGAGCTCGAACAGGCCGAGGCGCGCGCCGCGGCGGCGGAAGCCGAAGCCCTGCGGCTCGCCGGCGTCGACGGGCTGAACAATCGGCTCGCGGCCGAGAACGAGCTGCTCCGCAAGGCAGTGGTCGTCTCGTCGGCCGGGGACGAGGTCCAGGCCGTCGCCCTCACGTTCGATGGGGCTGCGTCACCGAGCGGGATCGTCGCGGTCCTCGACACGCTCGGGGCCAAAGGTGCCCAGGCCAGCTTCTTTCCGACCGGGGTCGCGGTGGAGGCCGACCCGGAGCTCTGGCGGCGCGCGGTGGACGAGGGCCACGAGCTCGGGAACGCGACGATGACGGGCCTTCCGGTCACGAGTGTGAACACGGCGACGCTCCGGGACGACCTCACGGCCTGGCAGACCACCGTGTCAGAGGTGGTGGGAGCCCAATATCGCGCGACCTGGTTCCGGCCCCCGTTCATGGAGGGCTTCACGGACCGGGTCGGGCCCGACGCGGTTCGGGCGGTCGCCGCCGAGATCGGGATGGCGACGGCATTGTGGAGCGTGGAACCGTATTGGGCGCTCTTCGCTCCGAACGGACCGAGGGTTGCCGGACAGGATCCCGGCGCGGCGGACGTCGTCGGGTACGTGGTCGACACCGCCGGTCCGGGCAGCATCGTGCGGCTCTCCACCGAGTCGTTCGACCTCGTGGCACTCCCCGGCATCATCGATGGCCTCCGCGCGAAGGGGCTCGAGCCGACCACGCTCACCGGGCTGTTCGAGATGCAGGAACGTCTCCTCGAAGGCGACATCGTTCTCGACGGAGACCGCCCGACGACCTAGCGCGCCGGCGGTGAGGGTCGGCGTGCCGCCGGCCCACCGTTCCGGTGGCTCGGAACCGCCGTAGCCTGGCCTCATGGCGCACTGGACGCATCGTGTGGTCGGGCTGCTCATGCGGCGTCGCGCCGGCGGCCATGAGTCGACCCCCTTTCCCCGGCAGCGGCGGGAGCTCGAGCGAACGGCCCGGCTCACCCCCGTGAGGCGCAACACGTTCGTCGAACCGGTCGACGCCGGTGGGGTTCCCGCCGAGTGGGTCGCGGCGCCCGGCGTGGGCCCGCGGAGGACGATGCTGTACCTGCACGGCGGCGGATTCACGGTGGGCAGCCCGCGGAGCCATCGGGCGTTCGTATCACGCCTCAGCAGCGCCACGCGGTCGAGGGCACTCTCGCTCGAGTACCGACTCGCCCCCGAGCATCCCTTTCCCGCAGCGATCGAGGACGCGGTGGCGGCGTATCGATGGCTCCTCGACGTCCATGCCTCTCCGGAGCGGGTGGTCGTCGCCGGAGACAGCGCCGGTGGCGGGCTCGCGATCTCTGCGATGGTCGCGGCCCGTGACGAGGGGCTCCCGATGCCGGGCGCCCTCGTGGTGGTGTCCCCGTGGGTGGATCTGACCTGCAGTGGGGCGTCCATGCAAACCCATCGCGACGATGACGTGTGGCTCGATCCCGATGGCGCAACAGAGGTCGCCGGGGTGTATCTCGGGGGCGCCGACCCTGCCGACCCGCTGGCATCGCCGCTGTTCGCCGACCACACAGGGCTCCCGCCCACGCTCATCGTCGTGGGGACGGCGGAGATCCTCCTGGACGATGCCCGTCGTCTGGCGGACCGCATGCGGGCGGCGGGGGGGACGGTCGTCCTCGACGAGTGGACCGACATGCTCCACGTGTTCCCGGCGTTCGCCCCGTATGTCCCGGAGTCTCGGCGGGCGATCCGTCAGATCGGAGCGTTCGTGGACCGGCGTCTTCCTGCCTGAACGCGAGAGCGCCCGGAGCCGGGCTCCAGGGCGCGTCGGTCGAGGCCTGGAACGTCAGTCGTCCTTGCTGCCGCCCAGGAAGCCGCCGAGCCCGCCGAGGGCGTCTTTGGCCATGTCCATGATGCCGCCACCGTCGCCGTCGCCACCCTCATCGCGGCCCTCGTCGTCCCCGCCGAGGAACTTCTGGACCTGCTCACCGATGGGGCCGGGGAGCTTGTCGCCGAGGAACCCGGCGACGGTGCCGAGCACCTGCTTGGCCTTGTCGACGTCGAGGAAGTCGAACTTGTCGGTCAGCTGCTTGATGAGGTCGTCCACACCCGCTCCTTCGGTCCTCTGACGATGCGTCCGATCGTACTCCGGGCGCACTCTCGCCTCGGACCCCGAATCGAGCCGGTGAGTTCCCTCAGCCCGCGGTGCGGCTGGGAACGGCGATCTCGCGCTCCTCGTCGTCGAACAGCGACGCGCGCGGGAAGGAGAGGCTGACGATGAGGTGTGACGGCGGGTAGGGGCCGTCGCCTCCGAGCAGTTCCATGATCCCGACGCCCCGGGCGAGGTCGTGGTTGCAGTGCGACTCGCAGGTCCGGTAGGGATCGTTCGTGGGGTGCCCGTCCATGGCAGGACCATCGGCAGGTGACTACCGGATCTTGAGCGGAGTGACTAGTGCCCCTTCGGGCGGGATCGGCTAGCCGTACCCCAGGTCGTGGAGGCGGTCGTCGTCGATGCCGAGGTGATGGGCGATCTCGTGGAGGACCGTCGTGCGGATCTCTCGCTTGAGGTTCGCCTTGGAGAGCTCGAGATCCAGGTGCGGCCCCATGAAGACGACGATGCGGTCGGGCAGATAGCCGGAGTAGTCGATGCCCCGTTCGAGAAGGGAGACCCCCTCGTAGATGCCGAGGATGCCCTCACCGGTCGGGTCCTGCTCGGGGGTCGGCCAGTCCTCGACCACGATGTGGAGGTTGTCGACACGGTCGACGATCCATGAGGGCAGCTCCTCGAGAGCCTCGTCGACGATCCGCTCGAACTGGGCCCGTCGCATGACACGAGCGTATCTGCGAGGCTGTGCCTTCGTCATTTCGGAGGAGGCAAAGTGATCAGAGGGATGATCGGAGGGGCCGTCGTGTTCCTCTTCTCGACGTTCCCGGCAACGTGGATGCTCATGCTGTTCTTGGGCAACGTCGGTGTGGACGCCTCGTATTGGGGAACGTTGCCCCTGGGGGTGCTCGTGTCTGCGCTCCTGGCGGGTGCCAGCGCACCGACCGCGGTGATCCGGGCCTCCTAGACGGGGACCGACGAAACCGGGTCCGGGTACACTCCGGGCCCACGGGCGCTTAGCTCAGCGGGAGAGCGCTGCCTTCACACGGCAGAGGTCACTGGTTCGATCCCAGTAGCGCCCACGAAGGAAACCCCCACGTCAGGTGGGGGTTTCTGTGTTTCGGGACCGGTGGCCCGAATCGCCTACGGCAGATCTACGGCAGATCTACGGCACGACCCGCCCGGAACATGGTGTCCAAGCGGTCTGCTGCGGCCTCGTCCATGCCGTCGAACAGGTGGCCGTAGCGGTCCAGCGTGGTCTGAATCGAGGCGTGACCGAGCCGTGGCTGGATGGATCGTGTCGCTCCGTGACGGATGGCCCTACCAACCACTTCCAGAGGGTCCGTACGTTGGCCACCAAGTTCGCGTGGGACACCGGTGCTCCGACGAGCGGGGCGTCAAGGTCACCGCACCGATGGTCACCTCGCTAGCACGGGAACCGAGGAGGTGCCCCATGGCCGTGCGTAGAGGTCTCCGTCGGCTTTCGTTCTCCCTCATCCTGGGATTGCTGCTCGGCGCGTGTGGGGGTGGGGACGGGTTCACGGTTGATCCGACCGTGGAGGCCGGTGTGAACCCGTATGCGTACGCGTGGTCACCCGGTGAAGGATCTGCGGAGATCGAGCGCCAGTTCCTGCTGTATGTTCCCGACGAGTACCTCGCCGATCCCGCACAGCCGTGGCCGCTGGTGGTGTACCTGCATGGTTTCGGGCGGGGGCCGATGGACCCACCTTGGAGTTTGGAGGAATCGGCTACGACCGGGTTGCCGGTAGTTGTGGCCGCCAACCCGTATCGCTTCCTCATGGTCGCTCCGTATGCGTCCGACGACGACTTCTTGGACCCCGAGGCATGGGCGTGGACGTGGTGGACGGACTACCTGGCGGATCTCGTCGACCACGTCGGCACGCTCGT
>DATHYU010000229.1:0-2079 GCA_035458965.1 Acidimicrobiia bacterium
CGCCGCTCACGCGCGTCACCGCACGGGGATCGGTGCTCTCGATCAGAAGCGTGTCCTCCGCGCGGCCCAGGCGGAGGTCCACGATCTCGAGGCCGCTGTAGTGGATCCCTTCTCCGATACCGAGCCCCGTCAGCCGGGTCCCGCCGAGGATGCCCGTGTTCGCCGCCACGTCGCCGCTGTCGTCCAGGACGAGCACGTCGTAGCCGTGCGACGGGTCGCCGGGGGTCACCGCCTCCTGGCCGCCGCCCGTCAGGCGAATCGGCCCGTCGAAGCCGTTGCCGTCGAGCTCGTTCAGGGTGCCGCCGGGCCCGCGCGCGTAGATGTGGAGGCCTTCCAGGCTGGAGGCGCTCGAGAACCCGATGGCATCCGAGGTGCTCGAGAAGGCCGGCGTGCCGTCGGCGAGGGTCCCGATGTGGAGGACGTTCGGATCGACGGCGTCGACGACCAGCTCGAGATCGAGCAGGCCCTCGGAGAGCGCGTGCCCGATCCGGGCCGCGAGCGCGTCCGCGGTCTCGACTGCATCGGCGCGGATCGGCACCCGGATTCCCTCCGGAGCGTTCACGTAGAGGAAGCCGTCGTCGAACTCGAAGCTGGCGACACCGGACACGCCGTCGTCGATGGTGAGGAGAGGCGGCACGTTCAGCGTGAGCCGGTCCCCGTCGTCGATGAAGAAGAACTCGAGCGGCCCGTCGCGCAGGAACTGCACCGGCTCGGCCAGGGCATCGGTCGCGGTCTGGTCGAACAGCAAGGACGTGTCGCCGTGCAGATCGAGCGTGACGCCGTCCACGCTGAGCTCGTCGCCCTCGCCGAGAATCAGCTCAGCGCCGATCGAGATCGTCACGGCTTCGCCATTGATCTCGATCTCGTCGCCGGGCGCCAAGGTCAGCGTGTGCTCGACCGGGTTCTCGTCGAGCGTCACGCTCGTCTCCTCGACATCGAGACGCAGCCCGAGCTGCACGGCGGCCAGGGTGCGCGCGACCTGGACCCGGGCCCCGGGGACGGACGCGCGCAGGATCAAGCCATTTCCCGTCTCGTTGAAGTCGAGCTCGAGCTCGTCGTGCGCCTCGACGGCGTCGATGACGTCGCCGAGGGTGACTGCAAGGTCGAAGTCGATCGAGATCGGCGCGAGCTCCGTGCCCGCGAGCGTGACGATCAGCTCCGGCGAGAGGAGGTCTCGGAAGATCCCGCCGCCGTTTCCGAGATCGGCCAGCCTTGTGTCCCGCCCGAGCTCCGGGCCGCTGCCGGCGAGGATCACGTCGTCGCCGTCCTCCCCGTTCACCTCGACCGCCAGCGTGCCGAGGGAGCTGTAGAGGAAGGCCTGGTCGTCGCCCGCGCGCAGGTTCGCGCGAATCAGCTCGAGGCCCGAGCCCTCGCCGAACACCACCGTCGAGAACACCGGTGCGCCGAGCAGCACCTGCTCGTCGGTGATGCCGACCGTGTCGTCGCCGGCCGTGCCGTTGACGATCAGGCGGTCGGTGGAGAAGGGGAATCCGGTGTCCCGCACGCGCAGCGTTCCGCGCAGGTCCTCGCCGCCGTCCATCTCGACGACGAAGGTGTCGCCCCGGCCGCGTCCGTCCACGCTGAGGCCGGCCTCGGGAATCGCGAAGATGCGCATCTCGTCCACGCCGAAGCCGCCGGCGAAGCGCTCGATCTGGGACTGGCCCGGGTGGGAGTGCGTGACCGAGTTGCCGTGTCGATCCTCCGCAACGACCTGCGCGATCCCATCGACGACGCGCGTCGTGACGACGACGCCGTCGCGCATGCGTCCGAAGTCCAGGCTGTCGCGGCTCGGGGTCGCGTGGACGATCGTGATCCGCTCGCCCGAGCCGACCTCGACGTCGACGAAGTCGCCGGAAACGACGAACTCGCGGTCCGCCTCGCCCTCGCTCGAGACGGTGATGACGTCGCCCTCGCGGATCTCGATCGATTGCGCGAAGCCCTCGGCCGTCGGGTCCGTCTCCAGCGACTCGCCCACGCTGAAGCGCGTATTGGGCCCGATCACCCGCGCGGGGTTGCCGTTGGAAGAGACGGGCTCCGCCCGCTCGAAGCGGAAGACGTCGCGCTCCAGCACCGTGTCCT
>DATHYU010000230.1:0-6520 GCA_035458965.1 Acidimicrobiia bacterium
GGTCTTGCGAACCTGCTCGATCATGTCCATGTCGAGGTCGCGCACGAGGATCTCCTCGTCGGTGTCCGAGGCCGCCTCGCCGATGAGTTGCCCGCGCGGATCACAGAAGTACGACGATCCGTAGAAGTCGTTGTCGCCGAACGGCTCCTTGCCCACCCGGTTGATGGCTCCGACGAAGTACTCGTTCGCCACCGCAGAGGCGGGCTGCTCGAGGTTCCAGAGGTACATCGAGAGGCCGCGGCTCGTCGCCGAGGGGTTGAACACGATCTTCGCGCCGGCGAGGCCGAGGGCACGCCAGCCCTCGGGGAAGTGGCGGTCGTAGCAGATGTACACCCCGATGCGCCCGACCGCGGTGTCGAAGATCGGATAGCCGGTGTTGCCCGGACGGAAGTAGAACTTCTCCCAGAAGCCGGACACGTGCGGGATGTGCGTCTTGCGGTATTTGCCCAGGTAGGTGCCGTCGGCGTCGATGACCGCCGCGGTGTTGTAGTAGAAGCCCTCCTGCTCGATCTCGAACATGGGGACGACGAGCACCATCTCGGTCTCGCGGGCGAGGTCCTGCATGAGCCGGGTCGTCTCGCCGTCGGGGATGGGCTCGGCGTAGTCGAAGTGCTCGTTCTCCTGGACCTGACAGAAGTACGGGCCGTAGAAGAGCTCCTGGAAGCACAGGACCTGGGCGCCCTGATTGGCGGCGTCCTTGGCCATGTCGACGTGCTTTTTGAGCATCGACTCCTTCTCGCCGGTCCACTCGGCTTGGATGATCGCCGCTCGAACGATGTTGGCCATGCCCCGATGTCCTCCTCTGCGCGGTCGTGGCCCCGCCCACGGCGGGTCCCCCAGACTACGCAACGCGACCCCCGTCGTGCCGCCCACGAGCCCGGCACCGGCGCGGCTGCCGTCACTATCCTCACTCGCCATGGCTGAAGCGGTGAGCATCGACGGAGTCACGAAGGTCTTCAACGCCGGATCGAGCGACCGTGTGGAGGCGCTCCAAGAGATCGACCTCCAGATCCGGTCTCGCGAGTTCATCTCGCTGATCGGCCCCTCCGGCTGCGGAAAGAGCACCCTGCTACGCCTCATCGGCGACCTCACCGATCCGACCAGGGGAACGGTGACCGTCAACGGCAAGACCTCCCATCAGGCCCGCCTCGACCGCGACTACGGCATGGTGTTCCAGCACGCCACCCTCCTCGAATGGCGGTCGATCCTCCGCAACGTCGAGCTGCCGCTCGAGATCATGGACGTCGACGGATCCGAGCGCGAAGCGATCGCTCGCCGCATGCTCGGGCTCGTGGGGCTCGACGACTTCGAGCACCACTATCCCTGGCAGCTGTCCGGTGGCATGCAGCAGCGGGTGGCGATCGCCCGGGCGCTCTCGTTCGAGCCCGCGATCCTGCTGATGGACGAGCCCTTCGGGGCGCTCGACGAGATGACCCGGGAACGCATGCAGGCGGAGGTGCTCGATCTGTGGACCAAGACGAACACCACGGTCGTGTTCGTCACACATTCGATCCCCGAAGCGGTCTTCCTCTCGACCCGCGTCGTCGTGATGTCGCCGCGGCCGGGCCGCATCGCCGACGTCATCGACATCGACCTCCCCCAGCCGCGCACCGAGGAGACGCGCGAGGACCCGCGCTTCTTCGAGCTGCTCACCCGGGTCCGCGAGGCGCTGCGCGGCATGGAGGCGACTTCGTGACGACCGGCGTCGTCGAGCGACCCTCGGCCGCCGAGCGAGTCCGCGACGCCCTCAAACGGTTCCTCCCCGCCGCCCTTCTCTTCCTCGGCGGCCTCGCGACGTGGGAGCTCGTCCATCGCGTGTTCGGGATCGAGGACTTCCTGCTGCCCCAGCCCTCCGACATCGCTGCGACCTTCGCGGCGGAGGCCGGGACGGTGATCCCGGCGGGATGGTTCACCTTCCAGGAAGCGCTGGTGGGCTTCCTCATCGGTGCGGTGGCCGCCGTTCTGATCGCACTCCTCACCGCTCGCTGGACACCGATCCAGGCCGGCGTGGTCCCGTTCGCGGTGGCCGTCAACGCGACGCCGATCATTGCGCTCGCGCCCATCATGAACCAGTGGTTCTCGGTCACATCGATCTGGTCGAAGGCGGCGATCGTGGCCGTGATCGTGTTCTTCCCGGTGATGATCAACACCACTCGCGGGCTCATCGAGGTGAACGAGCGCTCCATCGAGCTCATGCGCTCCTACGGGGCATCTCCCGGTGCGATCCTCCGCAAGGTCCGCGTCCCCCATGCCCTTCCCTTCGTGTTCAGCGCCTTGAAGGTGGGCACCACACTCAGCGTCATCGCCGCCATCGTGTCGGAGTACTTCGGCGGGTCGCGCAAGGCCCTCGGCGTCTACATCACCCAGCAGGCGGCGCTCTTCCACCTCGCCGAGGCGTGGGCGGCGATCGTGGTCGCGTCGACGATGGGCATCACTTTCTACATCGCGGTCGTGCTCATCGAACGGGCCGTGATGCCGTGGCACGCCTCGGTGCGCGGCGAGGACCTCGGCTGACACACGGTCAGTCCCCGACGGCCAGCCCAAGGACGAGGGCGACCACCGCCGCACCGACGCACACCGCCGTGAGGCGGCCGAGCTGGGGGGCCCGGAGACGGGTCGGACGCCAGAGCTGACTCAGCCCGAGGACGAGGGCGTACACGAAGAGCCCCATGCTTCCGAGGCCCCAGGCCGCCGGCCAGACGCCGGATTCGATCCGGCGCGCCAGCCCTGCGCCGAGCAGTGCCCCGATGAGTGCCAGCACGACGCCGTCGCGCAGCAGCGGAAACCTTCGGCGGGGGATCTGACGATACGGGCCCCAGTGACGTCCGTCCCAGTCGCTCACCGCGAGGACCCTACGCCGAGCGAGCGGCGATGAGATCGCGTACCCTCCTCCCATCGGTCGAAGGGCCTGAGGGAGGTAACCGGTGAGAGGGACCAAACGTTTGGCGATTGCACTCGTCGCCGTGCTCGCGCTCGTGGCGACGGCATGTGGGGACGACGACGGAGGCGGCGAATCCGTTCCGGTGAAGCTGCAGCTGCAGTGGGTGACCCAGTCACAGTTCGCCGGCTACTTCGCTGCCGTCGATCAGGGCTTCTACGAGGACGTCGGCCTCGATGTGACCATCCTCGAAGGAGCGGTCGACATCGTCCCGCAGCAGGTGGTCGCATCCGGCCAGGCAGAGTTCGGCCTCGCCTGGGTGCCGAAGGCCCTCGTCTCGAACGAGGAGGGCGCCGGCCTGGTGAACATCGGCCAGGTCTTCCAGCGGTCCGGCACCCTCGAGGTGTCCTGGGCCGACACCGGCATCGACGACCCGACCGACTGGGCGGGCAAGAAGGTCGGCACGTGGGGCTTCGGCAACGAGTTCGAGCTGACGGCCGCCATCGAGCGGTTCAACGTCGCCGACGTCGAGCTCGTCCAGCAGCCATTCGACATGTCGCTGCTCATCAACCGCGAGGTCGACGCCGCCCAGGCCATGACGTACAACGAGTACGCCCAGGTGCTCGAAGCGACGAACCCCGACACCGGCCAGCTCTACCAGCCGTCCGACCTGAACGTCGTCAACTTCAACGAGGTCGGCACCGCGATGCTCCAAGACGCGATCTGGGTGCAGGCCGACTGGCTCGCCGAGGACGGAAACGCGGAGATCGCCGCGAAGTTCCTCGAGGCGACCTATCGCGGCTGGATCTTCTGCCGGGACAACTTCGACGAGTGCGTCGACATCGTCCTCAAGAGCGGTCCCACGCTGGGCAAGAGCCATCAGGAGTGGCAGCTCAACGAGATCAACAAGCTGATCTGGCCTTCACCCGCCGGCATCGGTGTCATGGACTCGGCACAGTGGGCGCAGACGGTGGACGTCGCCACGAGCGAGGGCGTCATCGAGGCCGACCCGGGCACCGGTGCGTTCACCAACACGCACACCGAGGCGGCGCTCGCCGAGTTGCGAGAGGCCGGACTCGACGTGAACGGCACGGGCTACAGCCCGCGCTCGGTGACCCTGAACCCCGGCGGCGAGTAGCCGCCATTCGACGGGATTCGAGCGGGCGGCCTTCGGGCCGCCCGCTCCCGCGTCATGCCCCGGTGAGCTCGAGTCGCGTCCCGACGACCGGATGCACGTACGCGTCGGGCATCGCTGCGGCGAGCGCGTGCTGGGCCCGCCACCCCGTGCAGTGGCCGGGGACCAGGAGATCGGGGCCCACGGTGGCGAGGCCCGCGACGGTGTCACCGATGATCTGCTCGAAAGAGCCACCACTCAGGTGGAATCCCCCGACGATGGCATGCACGCGGTCGACACCGGTCAGCGCCATGGCGTGGCGCACGATGTTCACGATGCCGGCATGGCCGCAGCCGGTGAGCACCACGAGGCCGCGTCCCCGAAGGTTCACCACGATGGCCTGATCGTCGCGAATCCAGGGATCGGGAACCCATGACCCGTCGCGGAACGCCTGATGGGGCGGGAACCCCGTCTCGAACGGCGTCGTGCGGGCGACCTCGCCCGTCACCAGCAACGCATCGTCGAGCAGGAAGCCGGGCCGGGCATCCTCGACGATCTCGAACCCTCCGGCCTCGAGGGCCCTGCGGCTGGGACTCGGGATCTCGATCGGGTCGGCGCCCGGGACGACGATGCGCCGCCTGAGCCAGAAGTCGGGATGGAGGAGCAGGGGGATGTTCGCGCGACCCACCGCGTCGATGAACCCGCCGAGCCCGCCGGTGTGGTCGAGGTGGCCGTGGCTCATCACCACCGCCTCCACGCCGGTCGGGTCGATGTCGAGGCGACGCATGTTCTCGACCATCCCGTCGGGACTGATCCCGGTGTCGAAGAGGATGCGATGATCGGTCCCCTTCACCCCGACCGTGACGAGCGCGGAGTAGCCGTGCTCGGCGCGCACGACATCGGGACCCGGGCCCTCGAACACAGCGACGGGAATCGTCGGCCCGGCGAAGAGCGAGGGACGGTGGACCGGGCCCTCGCTCGGAAGGAGCAGGTCGGCGACGTTGTCGACGAGCACGGTGATCGAGACCCGGTCGACGGGCTCGAGGTGAACCGGTTCGACGACGAAGGGTTCCGGCGTCATGGGGCGAGCGTACCGAACGCCGCCCCGACCGCACTCAGACCGCCGGGACGGCGAACCACTCGGGACGCTTGGGGGTCACGCCGTCGTAGAACGCCCGGATGTGCTCCATGTCGGCCTCGATGTCCCCCGACGGGGTGAAGGTCCCACCGATGCCCATGACCCTGCGGCGGTAGTCGACATAGGCGAGGCAGATCGGGACGCCGGCGCCTTCGGCGATCCGGTAGAAACCGGTCTTCCAGCGGTCGACCCGGTACCGCGTGCCCTCGGGCGCAACCGCGAGCTGCAGGTGGTCGGTGTCGGAGAACGCGTCGATGGCCGATGCGACCAGCCCATTGCTCCGGGTCCGGTCGACCGGGATGCCCCCGAACCACCGGACGAGGTGCCTGAACGGGAAGCGAAAGAGGTTGTGGGTCCCCATCCAGTGCGGGTCGATCCGCGCCACGACCGCCGCGGGGAGGAGGGTGAACGCATCCCAATAGGAGGTATGGGGAGCGACGACGAAGACGGCGCGTTTGGGAGGCTCCTCGGGCACGTCGATGCGCCACCGCAACGCCCACAGGACGAAACGGGCGACGAGACGGAACACCACCGTCACGAGCGGCGTGCGGAAGATGGTGACCGCGGCCGGGTTCGCCATCGGGGACTAGAGCTCTTCGAGCTCGTCGACGGCGGCCGCCGCCACCTCGCCGACGTCGTCGACGCGGTGCCGACGGCTCCGACGCTCGACGAGATGCTCGGCGAGCACGACCACGCCGTAGAACGCGATACCGACGACTGCCGACACCATGATGGCGGCGTACATGCGCTCCGGGCCCGTGATGAAGTACTGGTTGAACGTCAGCAGCGCACGACCGAGGCCGTCGGGCACCCCTGCCGGCAGCTCGCCGACGATGGCGCCGATCACGCTCGTGGTGGCGGCGATCTTCAACGCCGTGAACAGGTACGGGAGCGATGCGGGGAGTCGCAGCTTCCACAGGACCTGCGACTCGGTGGCCGCGTAGGAGCGCATGAGCTCGACCGCAGCGGGGTCGGGCGACCGCAGGCCTCGAAGGGCGTTGATCGTGACCGGGAAGAAGGCGAGATACGCCGAGATCATCGCCACCGAGACCAACGGTGGCCAGCCGATCCTGCCGCCCCAGATCACGATCATGGGAGCGATCGCGATGAGCGGGACCGTCTGCGACGCCACGACGAAGGGCATCAGCCCTCGTTCGAGCAGGCGTGACCGGCTGAAGAGGGCGCCGAGGGCGAACCCGGCGAGACTGCCGATGAGGAACCCGAGCCCGGCCCGGTAGGCCGTCGTCAGGGCGTTGCGCACCAGGATGACGAGGAGGATGTCGGCGCCCTCGGCCCGCGAGACGGGGCTGAACAGTGAGTCGACGATGTCCCACACATGGGGCATCGACACGTTGTCCGGACGAGGCAGCCAGAAGAAGGGCCGATCGTT
>DATHYU010000231.1:0-7830 GCA_035458965.1 Acidimicrobiia bacterium
GCCCTCGGAGAGCTGCTTGGCGAGCATCACCCCGATGGCGACCAGGACGATGAGCACGAGCAGTTTCTTCATTCGGCGTCACCCCCTTTGGAGGCAAGTCTACGCCGGTGGAACGGGGTCCTCGGGCTCCTCGTCGACACTCAGTGATCGGATCCCGGAGGCGAACAGCCGGACCGGTGCCGAGCTCACGTCGACGAGTCCCTTCAGGCCCGCGCCGATGCCCTTCGCGCCGTATTCGAGGCTCTTGATGCCGAGGCCGAACCCCTTCCCGAGGCCCCGGGAGAATCGCGAGAGCCGCGGTCCGCCGATGAAGCCACGGCGGCTGAAATAGACCCAGAGCCCCAGTGCCACCGATGCCATCACGGTGAGGACGCCGAAGTACGCCCAGCGCCAGTCGAGCTCGGGCATGTTGGAGAAGTTCATGCCGTAGATCCCGGCGAGCACCGACAGGGGGAGAAGGATCGCCGAGAAGACGGTCAGCACCTTCATGACGTCGTTCATGTTCTCGGCGACGGTGCTGCGGTAGGTGTCGACGACCGAGGCCAGCAGGGCTCGCGCCGTATCGAGGGACTCGACCACGCGGAAGAGGTGGTCGTGCACGTCGCCGAAGCGCTGGCGTGCCCGGTCGCCGATCACCGGGTGACCCTCCCGGGCGAGCGACAGCATCACCTCGCGTTGGGGGGCCAGGACGCGTCGGAGGTTGATGGCGTCGTGCCGGAGGGCCTGGGTGGTCCCGACGACGCTGGGGTGCGCCGACAGCGAGAGGTCCTCGAGCGCATCGATGCGCGCGTCGAACTCGTCGATGACGGGAAGGAAGCGCCGCGTCGTGATCTCGGCCAGGCGGGCGAGCATTCGATCCGGACCGCCTTCGGCCATGCTCTCGTTCTCGCCGGCTCGCTCGATGAGCCATTCGAGTCCGGGGAGGGCCTCGCGGTGGAAGGTCAGGAGGACGGTGGGTGTTGCGATGGCGTCGATCTCGTGGGTGGTGACGTCGCTGCCGTCATCCAGGCCCAGGCCGTGGAGGACGAGGAGCACGTGGTCGTCGTAGTCGTCCACCTTCGGGAACTGGGTCGGCTCGACGATGTCCTCCACGGCGATCGGATCGATGCCGAACCTCTGGGCGAGGGCGGCGATCTCACCGTGGGTCGGCGTCGCGACATCGACCCACAGGAAGGGGTGCTCGTCTGGGCCCAGGGGATCGGCCGCGAGTGGCTCGAGGGTTCCAGCCGCCGCTTTGACGAAGGCGCGCATCATGGGGCCATGCTGCCGCGCCCGGCGGCCGGATCGCGGCATTTCCCGAGGAGGGCGGCGACGGGGCCGGGGTACCATCCCGGGCATGCCCGCCCCCTCCGTGAGGCTCACTCGCTACGCCTGGTTCACGCTGGGTTTCACCGTGCTCGTGATCCTGCTCGGGGCGGTCGTGCGTGCGACCGGCTCGGGAGCCGGCTGTGGGGCCAATTGGCCGACCTGTAACGGCGGTGTGCTGCCGCTCTCGGGAACCGCCGAGGAGGCCGTCGAGTTCACCCACCGGGCGACGAGCGGTCTGTCGCTGCTCTTCGTGGCGGCTCTGTATGTTGCGGTTCGGCGCACGTTCTCGTCGTCCACGCCGGTGCGGAAGATGGCCTTCCTCTCCGGCCTGTTCATCCTCACCGAGGCGCTGATCGGTGCGGGGCTGGTCCTCTTCGAGTGGGTCGCCGACGACACCTCCGTCGCCAGGGCCGTCTCGGTCGGTCTCCACCTGGTCAACACCTTCCTGCTTCTCGGTGCGCTCGGGCTCACCGCGTGGTGGCTCAGGGGCGGGACCGTTCCGGCGAGCCCCGTGTCGACGGTGCATCGGCGGCCGTTCGCGATCGGCGCCGGGCTGCTCCTGCTCGTCGGGGCCATGGGGGCGATCACGGCGCTCGGCGACACCCTGTTCCCCGCCGAATCCCTGGTCGAGGGTCTTCGGGACGACTTCTCGGCCGCCGAGCACTTCCTCGTGCGGCTGCGGTGGATCCACCCGATCCTCGCGATCGGCACCGGCTGGTACCTCGCCGGTCTCGGCCGTTCCCGGTCGATGACCGGGTCTCCGGCGGCACGACGGCTCGGGACCATGGTGGTCGCGGTCGTCGTCGCTCAGATCGTCGCCGGGGTGGTGAACGTGCTGCTGCTCGCCCCGCTGTGGATGCAGGTCGTGCACCTGCTGCTCGCCGACACGCTGTGGATCTTCTTCATCGTCTTCGCCGCCGAGTCGATCGGCGCCCGGCAGACGGCCGACCTCGAGGCGGCCGCGGCATGAGCACGCCAAGGGTCACGATCACCGATCCCCGCGGCCCCGGGCCGGCGGTTCCGGAGCGCCTGCGCGCCTGGGTGGCCCTCATGAAGCCGCGGATCATCGAACTGCTGCTCATCACGACGGTCCCGGCGATGATCCTGGCCGAGGGAGGCTGGCCGGACACGTGGCTGGTGGTCGCCACGGTCGTCGGTGGCACGCTGTCGGCGGGGGGAGCGAACGCGATCAACAACGTCGCCGACCGCGACCTCGACGCGAAGATGCGTCGCACCGCGCACCGTCCCCTGCCGGCGCATCGGGTCGGCCCGACCGAGGCGCTCGTGGTCGGCCTCGTCGCCGGCGCAGCCGGGTTCGCGATCCTCGCGGCGGCCGTCAACCTTGCGTCGGCGCTCCTCGCGACCGGAGCGCTGGCCTTCTACGTGTTCGTGTACACCTTGCTGCTCAAGCGTTCCACGGCTCAGAACATCGTCATCGGGGGTGCGGCGGGCGCCGTTCCCGTGCTCGTCGGCTGGGCGGCGGTGACGGGTGGGGTGGGGCTTCCCGCCTGGGTGATGTTCGCCGTCGTCTTCTTCTGGACGCCGCCGCATTTCTGGGCCCTGTCGCTGCGCTTCCGCGAGGACTACGAACGGGCAGGCGTGCCGATGCTTCCCGTCGTCGCGGGCGTGGCGGCCACCGTCCGTCAGATCGGGATGTACTCGATCCTCCTGGCCGGCGTCAGCCTCCTCCTGCAGCCGGTCGCCGGTCTCGGCATGGTCTACCTCGGCGCGGCGTCCCTGCTGGGCGCCTGGTTCATCGTCGAAGCCGCCCGCCTGGCGGCGACGCCGGATCGGGCGATCCTCGTCTTCCGGGCGTCGAACATCTACCTGACGCTCCTGTTCGCGGCGATCGCCGTCGACGTCCTGGTCTGACGTGGACACCGACACGGCCGTCCTGTTGGCCGCCACGGTGCTGGCGGCCCTCGGCCAGGTGCTCGTGGTGATCACGACCCGGCCCCGGCCCCGTTCGGCCGCCGAGGTCCTCTGGGTCACCCTCCCGACGGTGGGCGTGGCCGTCCTGCTCGTCGCGGCGTGGCGGTCGGTGGGGTAGACGGCAGGCCCGGACCAGATCGACGTCACGCTGACACTCCCTGTACGGAGGATCCGGCCCGCCGGTACCCTCGCTTCGTGCTCGGAGCCCTCTCGTATCCGCCCGTGCCGATCTTCGAGGTCGGTCCGCTCTCGCTGTCGCTCCACGGGCTGTTCGCCGGTGTGGGGTTCGTCGTCGGCGCGATCCTCATGCTCCGGGAGGCCCGCCGCCGGGGCTACGACGAGGAGAAGATCACGTCGATGCTGACGTGGGCCCTCGTGGGCGCCATCCTCGGCGCCCGCCTGTTCACCGTGCCCGCGCACCTCGGCGACCCCGGCTACGGGCTCGGAGACGTCGTCAACCCCGCGGGGTTCTACTCCATCATGGGTGGCTTCGCCGGCGGCATCCTGGTGGGGCTCTGGCGGGGCCGACAGCTGGGCGTGGCCCTCCTGCCGACCGTCGACATGGCGTCGTTCGGCCTCGCCATCGGGACGGTCGTGGGCCGGATCGGTGATCTGTTCATCGTGGAGCACCTGGGCGGGCCGACCTCGTTCTTCCTCGGGTACCAGTTGAAGCCGGGATACGACGTGGCTCCGCAGCACGACGCCCTGGAGGTCCTGTGCGAGACCGCGGGGCAGTGCGGTCCCTACCACCACGCCGGCCTGTACGACCTGCTCGGGGCCGCGCTCCTGCTCGGGCTCCTCTACCTCGTCCAGCGCCGGGCGAGCCGGCTGCGCTACGGCGTGCTGTTCACCATCTGGGTCGGGTGGTATGGCCTGCAGCGCTTCCTCATCGATTTCACCCGCAACACCGAGGAGTTCTTCAGCTCGCTCCCACCGGGGATCGACCTGGACGGCTCCGACGCCACGATCGGTCCCTTCACCTGGAACCAGCTCAGTGGTCTCACGCTCGGCGTCTTCGCCGTCCTCGTGCTCGTGTGGATCGTCCGCCGCGGGCGCACGCCGATCGTGTCGGCGGAGGCCGACGCCGCATACGGCGCCACACCGCCCGGCAGGGAGCCCGCCCCCGAGCCGGCCGAGTAGGGTCGCGCCGTGGACGACACGGCCCCGATCCGCGCCGAGGAACGCTTCGACGAGGCCAGGGTCGCGGCCTACCTGCACAGCACCCTGCCCGAGCTCGTCGGCGAGCACCCCATCGAGTTCCGCCAGTTCCCCGGCGGCAAGGCGAACCTGACCTATCTGGCGCGTGCCGGAGACCTCGAGCTGGTCCTCCGGCGTCCTCCGCTCGGAGAGACGGCCCCGGGGTCCCACGACATGGGCCGCGAGCACCGTGTGCTGTCGGTCCTCCACCGGGCCTACCCGGAGGCGCCCCGGGCGTACGCCTTCTGCGACGACGCCGCCGTGATGGGCAAGCCGTTCTTCGTCATGGAGCGCCGCACCGGTCACGTGATCCGCGAGACCTGGCCGCCCGGGCTCCCCGACACGGCGGACTACCGGCGGCGGACCGCCGAGGCCGTCGTCGATGCTCTCGCCGACCTCCACCTCGTCGACTACGACGCCCTCGGGCTCGCCGACCTGGGGCGTCCGGAGGGATTCGTCGCCCGACAGGTGTCGGGTTGGACCGACCGTTGGCGGCGGGCTCGCCACGACGACGTTCCCGCCATGGACACGCTGGCGGCCCGGCTCGCCGATCTCGTGCCGGTACCGCAGCGCGCCACCATCCTCCACAACGACTACAAGATCGACAACGTGATGGTCGACGCCGACGGGCGCGTCGTCGCCGTGTTCGACTGGGACATGGCGACGCTGGGCGACCCGCTGGTGGACCTCGGCACCGCGCTTGCATACTGGGCAGGGCCCGACGACGTGCTGTATCCCGTGTTCGGGAGCACGGGGATCACGCTCGCGGCAGACCTGTCGAAGTCCGAGATGCTCGAGCGCTACGCGGCGCGCACCGGGGTCGCGATCGGGGACGTCGCCTTCTACCAGGCCTTCGCGATGCTCCGCATCGCGGTGATCGTGCAGCAGATCTACATCCGGTGGCTCCGCGGCCAGACCAGCGACGGGCGGTTCTCGATGCTCGGCATGATCGTCCCGCCGATCGCCGAGACCGCCCTCGCCATGCTGGATTGACCCGCGGCGGGATCGCGGCCTTGCCGATCCCGAACGTCAGGGGTACCGTCACGCGCGCAATGACGCGCTACTACGCCTTCGGCTTCCTCTTTACCGGGCATCAGGTCCGGGCCGAGGCGACGCGCTAGCGCAACCAGCACCAGCGAAAACGCACCGACCCGGAGCCCCGGCTCCGGGTTCTTTCGTTCTCGGGCCGGGCCGACAAGGAGCACCACCATGGCCCCCACCCTCAAAGCCCATCGATCACCCGATCGGAAGACGACGATCGTCGAGGTCGGTGGAGTCCGTTTTGGGGACGGCTCGTATCCCGTGATCGCCGGTCCCGGCGCCGTCGAATCGGAGGAGCAGCTGCGCGAGACGGCGGAGCTCGTTCGCGAGGGCGGTGCCGCCATGCTGCGTGCCGGTGCCTACACGCGCACCGGAGCGTGGGGAACGGAGGGCCTGGGCGACCGGGGTGTCGAGCTGCTCGCCGCCGTGGGTGCCGAAGTGGGGCTTCCCGTCGTCGCCCAGGTGACCGACACGAGCCATGTCGAGCGGGTGGCCGAACAGGTGGACATGCTCCAGGTCGGCAGCGACCAGATGCAGGACTTCTCGCTGCTGCGGGCCGTGGGGGCCGCGGAGAAGCCGGTGCTGCTCAAGCGGGGCCCGTCCGCGACCATCGACGAGTGGCTCATGTCCGCCGAGTACCTGCTCGCCGACGGCAACGATCAGGTCATCCTGTGCGAGCGCGGCATCCGCACCTTCGAGACCCGGACCAAGCGCACGCTCGACATCTCGTCGGTGCCCGTCGTGCAGCGGATCAGCCACCTTCCGGTGATCATCGACCCGTCCCATGCGGCCGGGGCGCGCGACCTCGTCGTCCCGCTGGCGCTCGCCGGCCGGGCCGTGGGGGCCGACGGCATGGTCGTCGAGGTCCACGCCCGCCCCCACGAGGCGGTGGCCGACGGCGAGCAGCAGCTCGACCGCGACGGCTACCTCCTCCTCATGGATGCACTCGGCGTGCCCCGGCTTCGGGACGAGATCGATCGCATCGACCGCGAGATCGTCCGGCTGCTTGCGAAGCGGCTCGGGGCAGCCGTCGAGATCGGCCTGATCAAGCACGAGCGGGGCCTCGCGTTGCGGTCCCCCGGCCGTGAGGCGGAGCTCCTCGCCGATGTCCGGAACGAGGCGGAGACGCTGGGGGTCGACGGCGAGTTCGTGACCGCCGTCTTCCAGTCGATCCTCGAGAACTCCCGGGCGTCCCAGCGCCGCGCGGTGGCGGCTCGCCGCGGCGACGGTCCGACGCCCTCGGCCTAGGCCCCGCCCAGCAGGGCCGTCCACGTGAGGCGTCCGATGACGCCGTCCACGCCGAGCCCGGCGCCGGCCTGGAACGCTCGTGCCGCGGCGTCGGTCAACGGGCCGAACATCCCGTCCGCCGGCCCGGCGTCGAAGCCCCCCTCGGTCAGCAGCACCTGGGCGAGCGCCACGTCGCCCCCACGACTTCCGAGCCGCAGCACGGCCAGGGTGGCGGGGTCCGGGGAAGCGTCCCCGTCGTCCGTAGGAGTGGGCTCCGGCGGCGGTGGCTCGGCATCCGGCGGTGCGGCGCCGCCGGCCGCGGCCTCGGTGATCGCTCTGATCGTCATGAGGTCGGCGATCCCGTCCGCCTCGAGGCCGTGATCCCGCTGGAAGGCGGACACGGCCGCGGCGGTCAGCGATCCATAGATCCCGTCGGCGACCCCGGGGTCGTACCCGGCGGCGATCAGGCTCTCCTGGAGCGCCCGCACCTCGTCGCCGACCGATCCCGGCCCGAGCGGCTCCTCCGAGCCCTCGCGCTCCCAGGTCCCGGTGTCCGTCGGCTCGCCGACGATCCCACTGGTCAGGGCCTCGCGCAACGCGGCGCGGGTGCCGGGGCCGACGAGTCCGTCGTCGTCGATGCCGGCGTCGGACTGGAACGCGCGGACCGCTCGCAGGGTGCGGTCCCCGTAGACGCCGTCCGCCGGACCGGGCTGGTACCCGAGCTCGGCGAGCAGGGCTTGGAGGTCGGCGACGGCCTCGCCACGGTCGCCGGGCCCCAGGATCTCGGTGGTCGTCAGCGCCGGGCGCTCGATCTGCTCGAGTGGGGCGGAGTCGTCATCGGGAACGATCGAGTTCAGACCGCTGCCGCCGTCGATGGTGTCATCGCCGGGCCCTCCCCAGATCCGATCGTCGCCGGGCCCGCCTTCGATGACGTCGTCGCCCCCGCGTCCGCAGATGATGTCGTTGCCGCCGAGCCCGATGATGAGATCGGGGCCCGTCCCGCCGACGATGACGTCGTCGCCGTCGGTTCCCTCGATGGTGCCGTCTCCGTCCTCGTCCAGGATCGTCGCCGGGTACCCGTCACAGGTCAGCAACTCCCGCTGCTCGGCGGCCCGCAGGGACGCG
>DATHYU010000232.1:0-2115 GCA_035458965.1 Acidimicrobiia bacterium
GTCGACGACGGCGAGGATGCGGGAGCGGATCGCTGGGTGCGTCATCGACTCGAGCTCGGCGAGGAGCGCGGGCTCGCCGAACACGATGCGTCCCAGGGCTCGTCGGTCGATCGTCCCGTCGTCGCCGACCACCTCGGGCCAGCGGGCTGCGACGGCATCGAAGGCCTCACCGCCGGATTCGAGCACGCCGTGCCCCATCGCATCGGCGGACACGATCTCCGCCCCCAACGCGGCGAACACGTCCGCAGCGGTGCTCTTGCCGGTCCCGATACCGCCGCTGAGGATGGCGCGCACCGTCATGAGCCCCACGGTACCGACCGAAGATCGGGACGGAGGGGACCTACGACGCCCGACGGGCCCGTTCTGGACCGAACCGCTCGGCCAGCAGATGGAAGCTCTTCGCCACCCGAGAACGGGGGCTGAGCAGGACGGCGGGTATCCCCTCGTTCACCGACTGGGGAACGATCCGGTCGGAGGGCACCGAGCCGCTCACCCGGAGCCCGAGGGAACGCTCGAGCTCGACGAGATCGAGCCGGGCCTTGGAGTTCACCCGGTTCACCACGAGATGCAGCCGCTCGGACGGATACCCGTCGTTGCGGAGCGCGTCGATGGCGATCTTTGCGTTCTTGACGCTGGGGAGGTCCATGTCGACGACCATCGCCGCCGTGTCCGAGTGGTCGAGGATGGAGAGCAGCGTCGGCCCGAAGATGGGCGGGGTGTCCACGACCACGACGTCGTACATCCGCCTCAGCCGCTCGATCACCGCGATGAGGCCGGCGATCGGCGTCGACTCGGGAGGAAGCGGGAGCAGCGGCGCCGGGAGCACGCGCAATCCACTCTCGTGGACGAGGAGCATCGACTCGAGCTGCGCATCCGACAGGTCGCCGATCGCATCGGCGACGTCGACCAGCGTGTGGGCCGGCTCGAGCTGCAGCAGGAGCGCGACGTCACCGAACTGGAGATCGGCGTCGATGATCACCACGCGGTCGGGACCGAGACGCTCGGTCAGGGCCGCGGCCAGGTTCACGGCGGTGACGGTCTTGCCGGATCCCGCCTTGCCGGCCGTCACCGATATCACTCGACCGTTCCCGGACAGCGGGCGTGCGGCCGGTCGTTCCACGGTGACGGCGAGATTCTCGGCCGGAGGCATCGCGGCGATCGTGACCGGACCGCTCGGCGGCACGGCCGTCGGCGGGGAGGCCATCGGCATCGGCGGCGCCTCGACCGGGAACGGCGGAGGCATGGGCGGCGGGGCGATCACCGACATCGCCTCCAACGGAGGCGACGGCTCGGAGACCTCGACGACCTCATCGGACCAGGCGTCGAGCGGATCGATCAGGTCCCAGTCCGCGAAGATGTCCTCTTCCGCCACCGGCGCCAGGAAGTCATCGAGCTCCGGCACGGCAGCCTCGACCACCGGCACGGCAGCCTCGACCACCGGGTCGGGCGCCTCGGAAAGATGCGCAACGGTCGTGTCCTCGACGGACATCTCGGCGACAGGAGCCGTCACCGGCATCACCGGGTGGCTCGACGCGGCCGCAGAAGCCGCGAGCTCGAGGTCTCGTCCGTCGATCGCAGCACCGCCGAAGACGAGTTCGACCCCTTCGACGGCAGAAGGTACCGCCGGCGGCTCGGGGGCCGGCACGAGCGCGGGCTCGGCAACGGCATCGGGGCCTGGGGCGGCGACCGGCACGGAGGCTTCCGCGACGATCTCCGGCGCCGTCTCCTCGGCCTGGGGCGCGATCGCCTCAACGATGGGCACGGCGCGCCCGGCAGGGCGTTCGACGGCCTCGTCCAGCTTGCGCCGCGTCACCGGCGTGTCGACGACATCCAGCAGCCCGACCTGGAGGGCGGCGCGAAGGATGCGGTTGGTCACGATGTTGGCGATGAGGATGACGGAGACGTCCGGATCGGCGGCGAGCAGGGAGCCGGCATCCCGGACCCCGGCCTCCGAGCCGAACGAGGGGCCGAGAACGACGACCTCGACCCTCCCGCCCATGACGATCTCGACGGCCTCGGCCATCGAGCGAGCGGAGAGGACCGTGTGGTCGCTGAGCAGGTCACGCAGCTCTTCGCCGAAGTCGACATCACGTTCGACGGTCAGCATCAACTTGC
>DATHYU010000233.1:0-2469 GCA_035458965.1 Acidimicrobiia bacterium
GGTCGTTCGCCGAGGCCGACGGTCGCTACTACGCCTCGGCCGCCCGGACGTCGCTCGACCCCGACCCGGCCGCCCTCATCCTCGAGGCGATCGAGCGGCCGGCATTCGGCGTGGTCTGATCCAGGCCTGCCCTCGGAGGGCCACTCCAGGGAGGTTGCCATGGCCGTCCGTCTCGAGCTCGAGCTCGGCGTGTCAGGGGGCGTCGAGGCGCTCCCGCCGCCGGCGATCGAGGTCCGCGACGACGGTTTGCCGGTCGGGCTCGCTCATGACGGTCCACCGCGCGATCTCGTCGATGGACCGCTCACAGCCGACGCAGCGGTCATGCGCGTCGAGGACGCAGATCTTGGTGCACGGGGACTCCATGGGCCGCGCATTGCAGCAGGCTCGCTTGGCTAGCTGAAGCGCATACGCTGCCCGGCGATGCGGGTCGTGTCGCTGAACTGCTCGAACACCGAGATCCTGTGGGCGCTGGGAGCCCTCGACATGCTCGTGGCCGTCGACGACGACTCCGACTTCCCCGAGGCGGAGCTCACCGGGCTGCCGAGGGTGGGACGCGATCTCGACATCCGGGTCGACGCGGTGGCCGCCCTCGAGCCGGATCTCGTGCTCGCCTCGGACACGGTGCCTGGCCACGAGCGGGTGCTGGCGGATCTCGAAGCAGCCGGTCTCGACTTCTACGGACCGGAGACCATCACGATCGCCGACGTGTACGCCGACATCCGCGAGATCGGCGCCCGGATCGGCCTTCCGGACCGGGCCGAAGCGCTGGTGGCCGACATGGAGGCATCGATGCCGATCGTCGAGGCCGACGGTCGGCCCACGGTGATGGTGCACTGGTGGCCGAAGCCGGTGATCGCCCCGGGCCGCCGGTCATGGGTGACCGAGCTCATCGACCGGGCCGGCGGTCGCAACCCGCTCGACATCCTCGACGTGAAGAGCACCCCGCTCACCGACGAGGAGATGGCCGAGATCGCCCCCGACATCGTCGCGATCTCCTGGTGCGGGATCCGTCCCGACCGCTACCGACCCGAGCGGGTGACGGACAAGCCGACGTGGCAGGAGATCCCCGCCGTGGTCGACGGCCGGGTCCACTGCATCCCCGAGGCCTACCTGGGCCGCCCCGGCCCCCGCCTCGTCGACGGCTACCGGGCCCTGCGAGAGATCATCGCCGGCCCATGAGATTCCTCCCCCGACGGGGGAGGTGGCGCCCGGCGAAGCCGGGCGACGGGGCGGCACACGCCCGCCCGCTGACGGCGAACAGTCGCACGCCGACCCGGCGTCGGCGCCTAGAACAGCGCGTTCGCCAGCGCCCGCCGGTACGTGGCCGTGAGCGGGTGCTCGGCGCCGAGCAGGCCGAAGACGTCGACCATCGCCTGACGGGCGGGCTCCCGTTCTTCACCGCCGGCCCGCACCACCTCGAGGAGGTGGTCGAGGGCGGGCTCGTACTCCGCCCGGCCGGCCAGGGCCTTGCCGAGCTCGAGCCGGGCTTCGACGTCGTCGGGATCCGCGGCGACGCGGGCCTGGAGCGGACCGAGGTCTTCACCGGTGTCCGACTGCACCCGGGCGGTCGCCTCGAGGCGCTCGACCTCGGGGGTCCGTGCGAGCTTGCCGAGAACGATCAGCGCCTCCTGCGTGTCGCCCCGGGCGATGAGGAGGGAGGCGAGGCCCGTTCCGGCGTCCTGGTGGTCCGGGGTCTCGGCGAGCACCGTGCGGAAGATCGCCTCGGCACCCGCGCTGTCGCCGGCGAGCGCCGCGTCGCGGGCGGCGTCGACCTTGCGATCGAGCTCCGTCGGCAGCACGGCGTCGACGAACTCTCTGATCTGGGCCTCGGGCACCGCTCCCATGAACTGCGACCACGGCTTGCCGTCGCGAAAGGCGATGACGGTCGGGATGCTCTGGATGCCGAACTGCTGGGCCAGCGTCTGATTGGCGTCGACGTCGACCTTCACGAGCTCGAAGGCGCCGCCGTACTCCTCTGCGACCCGCTCGAGCGCGGGGCCGAGGACCTTGCACGGTCCGCACCACGTCGCCCAGAAGTCGACGACCACGGGGACCTCATGACTGCGCTGCAGCACGTCCTGGCCGAAGGTCTGCTGATCGATGTCTTTCACGTACGTCATGGATCCTCCAACCCGGCCGGCGACCGGCGGATTCCGCAGGATACCGATGGCTGAACCCCACTCCAGGTGGTCGGCCCACTGCTAGCGTCGGAGGGACCAGCGAGCCTCGCCCGGGATCCGCCACCCGGATCGGAGCCGAATCATGACTGCACCATTCGGACACGTGCTCACCGCGATGATCACGCCCTTCGAGGACGGAGGCGCCGTCGATCACGGACGGGTGTGGGACCTCGCCCGTCACCTCATCGGCTCCGGCTCCGACGGCATCGTCGTCGCCGGGACCACGGGCGAGTCACCGACGCTGAGCGACGACGAGAAGGTCGCCCTGTTCAAGGGCGTCAGGGACGCG
>DATHYU010000234.1:0-5956 GCA_035458965.1 Acidimicrobiia bacterium
CCGGAGATGCGCGAGGTGGTGGCGCACGTCGCCGAGGCCGACGAGGTCCGCGTCCTCGTCATCACGGGAGCAGGGAAGTGCTTCTCCGTGGGCGGCGACATCGACTCCTTCGGCGACCTCGGGGGCGCGGCCGGGCGCCGAGCGTTCGCCGACGAATGCCTGGCCACGCTCAAGGCGTTCGAGGACCTCCCCAAGCCGACCATCGCCGCCGTGCACGGCTACGCCCTCGGGGGAGGGTGCGAGCTGACGATGGTCGCCGATCTCGTGGTTGCCGACGAGACCGCCCGGTTCGGGACTCCGGAGACGGCCGTCGGCCTGTTCCCGGGTCTCGGCGTCGTCCGCGGCCGGGCCCATGTGAACCTCCATCTCATGAAGGAGCTCGTGTTCCTCGGGGAGCGGTTCGACGCCCATCGGGCGGCGGCCGCCGGCATCGTCAACACGGTCGTCGCCGCAGGGGAGCACCTCGACACCGCGCTCGCCTGGGCCTCGACGATCGCCACCAAGGCGCCGCTCGCGCTGCAGGCCGCCAAGCGGATCCTCAACCGCGGCAACGACGACGGCTACGCGTACTCCGTGGAGGCCATCGCCTTCCTGCACGGGACGGCCGACCAGGCCGAGGGCGTGCGGGCCTTTGCGGAGAAGCGGTCACCGGAGTTCCGCGGCCAATGAGCGAGCGCAGCATGGACGAGCTGATCGAGGACCTCGAGCGGCGTCGCGCCGAGGGCCTCTCCATGGGCGGGCCCGAGCGTGTCGAACGGCACAGAGCGACCGGCCGGATGACGGTTCGCGAGCGCATCGACAGCCTCCTCGACGAGGGCAGCTTCTTCGAGATCGGGCTCCTCGCGCAGCCCGAGCTGCGGGAGGAGGGCCCGGTCCCGGCGGACGGCAGCGTGACCGGATGGGGTGAGATCGACGGTCGGGCCGTGGCCATCATCGGCATCGATGCCACGACGAAGGCCGGAACGACCGCGCCCGTCGGGATGCGAAAGCAGGGCAAGATCATCGCCCAGGCCGAGGAGCGGGGCATTCCGCTCGTCGTGCTCGCCGATGCGGACGGCGGCCGGATCCCCGACGTCATGGGGTGGCGGTTCTCGGGCCTCCCGTTCGACTTCCGCACCTTCATCCAGACCCCCCCGGGCCTGACACCGGTGCCCCGGATCTGCGCCCTGTTCGGCCCGTCGTACGGCGATGCCGGGCTCCATGCCGCGCATTCCCACTACGTGATCATGACCCAGTCGGCCTCGGTGGCGCTGTCGGGGCCGTCGGTGGTCGCCGCAGGGACCGGCGAGCGGGTGTCCGACGTCGACCTCGGGGGTCCCAAGCGATCGATGGAGGTGGGCAACGCCCACATGGTCGTCGAGGACGAGCCCGCCGCGCTCCAGGCGATCCGGGACGTGCTCGCGTATCTCCCCGACCATGCCGGCCTGGCGCCGCCCGCGGCCCCGCCGGCCGAACCGGCGACGAACCCCATCGGGCTCGCCGACCTCGTGCCGACGGCGCGTCGCCGCGGCTACGACGTGCGGACCGTCATCGACGCCATCGTCGACGCGGACTCGATCCTCCCGTACCGGGCCGACGGCCACCGGAGCCTCGTCACCTGTCTCGCCCGGCTCGAGGGACGGGTCGTCGGCGTGCTCGCCAACCAGCCGATGCATCTCGGCGGCGTGCTGACCCCGGGCGCCCTCGCCAAGGAGCTCGACTTCGTCGACCTCTGCGACACGTTCGGGATCCCGCTCATCTTCCTCCACGACGTCCCCGGGCTCCTCGTCGGCAGCGGCGCCGAGGCCGAGGGGGTGCTCCGCAAGTACGAGGCCCTCGCCGCCCGGATCGCCCGGGCCGGCGTCCCCAAGCTCGGGGTCGTGATCCGCAAGGCCTATGGCGGCGGCCACTACGCCATGGGCGGACAGCCGACGCGTCCGGATCTGCTGGTCGCGTGGCCGACGGCGGAGATGGGGTTCATGGCACCCGACGTCGGGATCCGCACGGTGCATCGGCGGCGCCTCGAGGAGGCGGAGGCCGACGGCACCATCGACGAGGTCCTCGCCGACCTCGAGCGGACGTGGGAGATCGAATCCGAGCCCTGGGAGGCGGCGGCGCACACCTACCTCGACGACGTGATCGACCCTCGCGACACGAGGGACGTGCTCGTGAAGGGACTCCGGTTCGCGACCGGGAGCCGGGACCGAGGGGAGCGGACGTGGTGACCACGAAAGCCGCCGGCCGTCGCAGCGAGATCATCGAGGTGGCCACCCGCCTCTTCTCCGAGCGCGGCTACGCCGCCACCAGCCTCGAGGACATCGCCGAGGTCATCGGATTCACCAAACCGGCGATCTACTACTACTTCGGCTCCAAGGACGAGATCCTCTTCGAGATCCACGACGGCATCGTCCGGGTCGGGCTCGAGCGCGTGGAGGCCATCCGGGAGGCCGGCGGGAACCCGGCCGATCAACTCGACCAGGTGCTCCGCGAGCACATCGCCCGTCTCCTCGACAACGTCGAGGCGAACCTCGTCTTCGCCCGTGAGCAGGCCGCGCTGTCGGAGGACCGCGCTGCGGACATCCGGGATCGCGACCGTGCCTACGAACGGGCGGTCCGGGCGATCTACGTCGACGGTGTCGCCGACGGGTCGTTCAAGGACATCGACCCGAGGGTCGCCGTCGGATCGCTGCTCGCGGCCTGCAACTGGGCGCACCGCTGGTATCGGACCGGCGGCGAGTACTCGACCGACGACGTCGCCGACATGATCGTCGGCCTCCTCATGGGCGGGTACCTCGAATGACGAGCATGCTGCTGTCCCCGATCGATCTCGGGGCGGTACGCATCAAGAACCGGGTCGTCTCCACCGCCCACGGCGCCTACCTCGACTTCTACCGGCCCGGGGTCGACCCCACGCAGTACGTCGCCTACCAGGAGCGCCGGGCGCGGGGCGGCTGCGGCCTCATCATCTGCCAGACGATGATCGTCCACCCCTCGAGCCAGACGCTCGGGCACTGGATGTGGGAGCACGACGATCTCGTCGAGCGGCTCTCGATGATGGCCGAGCGGGTCCATGCCCATGGGGCGAGGCTCATGGTCCAGATCGGGCACTTCGGCGCCCAGTTCCGCTCGGACGGTGCCGCGGACCTGAGCCCGAACTGGGGGTTCAGCCCGCTGCTGTCGCCGTCGGGCTGGGAGCCGTCGCACGAGATGGCGCCCGACGAGATCGAGGAGGTGATCGCCGGGTTCGAGGCCGCGGCACGAGCCTGCGTCGAGGCGGGCCTCGACGGGGTCGAGATCCACGGCGCCCACGGCTACCTCGTCCACCAGTCCTTCAGTCCGTGGGGCAATCAGCGAGACGACGAGTGGGGCGACCCGCTGAAGTTCCTGTTCACCCTCATGGAGCGGCTCCGGCCGATCGTGGGCCCGGACCGCATCTTGGGGTTGCGGATGTCCGCCGACGACTTCCTCACCGAGTCCGGGGGCGGCCTGGGGCCCGACGGGATGCGCGCGGTCGCCGCGGAGGCATGCGCCACCGGATACCTCGACTACCTCAACCAGTCGGCGGGATCGAGATCGGCCCACTATGCGAGGGCGATCCCCGACTACCACGGCCGGCCCGGGGTGTTCCTCCCGCTCACGAAGGCGTTCAAGGCGACGTCCTCGGGCGTCCCGGTCATCGGGGCCGGGAAGATCGTGTCGCCGGCCCAGGCCGAGGCCGTCCTGGCCGCCGGAGAGGCCGACCTCGTCGCCATGACCCGGGCCCAGATCGCCGACCCCGACCTCGTGGCGAAGTACGAGCGCGGTGAGGCCGACAGGATCCGCCCGTGCGTGGGCACCAACTCGGGCTGCGCCGACCGGATGGAGGGCGGCCGCCACATCACGTGCTTCCACAATCCCGAGACCGGTCGCGAGGCCACCCACGCCGACCTCGTCCCCGCGGAGGAGCCACGCGAGGTCCTCGTCGTGGGCGCCGGGCCCGCAGGGCTCAAGGCGGCCGAGGTCGCGGCCCGGCGCGGCCACCGGGTCACCGTCGTCGATCGCGCCTCGAAGCCGGGTGGCCGCCTGCGGTGGACGTCCAAGCTCGGGGCGGCTGCGTCGATGCTCGACGCCGTCGACTGGCTCGTGCGGGAGCTCGAACTGCTCGGAGTCGACCTGCGCTTCGGTGTCGACGTCGACGAGGAGTACCTCCGGGCGGCGACACCGGAGGCGGTGATCCTGGCGACCGGCTCGATCGGGAGCGGCGTGTCGGTGCCCGACGACGGGTCGGTCGAGGTCCTCACGATCGACGGGACCATGGCCGCCGACCTGTCCGGCAAGCGGGCGCTCGTCGTGGACCTGCTCGGCTGGGAGGAGCAGGGGCTCGTGGCGGAGTACGTCGCCGACCAGGCCGCCCGGACGACCGTCGTCACCCCCTTCCCCCAGATCGGCCAGAACTACGGCTACACCCACATCCGGCGCCACCTCGAGCACCTCTACGGAGCCGGCGCCGACCTGCGGACGTCGACGGTGCTCACCCGACTCGAGGGCGGCACCGCCACGCTGCGTCACGTGTTCTCCCGGGAGACGGACGTGATCCCTGTCGACGTGGTCGTGGCCGGCACGCCGCCCGATGCGAACACGGGGCTCGCCGCCGTCGCCGCGGAGGTGGCAGGGACCGTGATCCTCGCCGGAGACGCGGTCGCTCCCCGTACCGCCCTCTTCGCCTTCCGCACCGGCGACGACGCCGGCCGGGCCGTCTAGGGCCGGGCCGAACGGGCCCCGCGATCCTGCGTTTCGGCCCCGTCGGATCCGGGGACCGCATCGTACGATCACCTCATGCCGCTCGACGGCCTGCAGGTCTTCGCCCGTTACGCCTTCCCGCCGAACGAGCGCGGGTACTGCGGCCCCGAGGCGGCCCGCACCCTCATCGAGTACACCTCGGCCGGAATCGTGGATCCGGGCCTGGCGGAGCTGGCCAGGGCCTTCCACGGCCCGCTGCCGTATCTCACGGTCATGGCCGAAGCCACCGGGATCGGGGACCCCTTCGACCGTCGCCTGGTGGAGGCGTACTGGGTCGGGAGCCCGATCCTCGACCGGGTCGAGATCCAGGCCTTCGGACGGGTCCTCGACGACGAGTTCCGACGGCGGATGGGCGGTGGCTGGGGGTTCTTCGAGGAGGCGATTCCCGCCGGGGGGGTCCCGCACCACTCGTTCCACGTGCTCGCCGTCTATCCCTGGGTCGGCCTGCTGCGGGGCGACCGGGACGAGCCGCTGCAGATCCTCGACCGATGCCGGATCCGGTGGGGGACCGTCGCAGACGTCGACGGCGACACCGCCGTCGTGTCGTCCGCGCCGCTCACCTGGGACGGCCGCCGGCTCGGGTTCGGGCCCGAGCGGCCCGAGACGGTGCGCCTGGGCGACGACGGTCGGTCGCTCGTGTCGGGGATCTCGGCCGGAGACGCGGTCTCGATGCACTGGGATTGGGTGTGTGATCGGCTCGACGACCGGTCGCTCGGGCACCTGAGGACGTACACACGCCGGCATCTCGAGCTGGTGAACGAGCGTCTCGAACGCCCGGGAACCGCGGAGGTCCTGTCGTGAGGCGGGTCCTGGCGACGCTCGGCGCGATCGTGGTGCTGGCCGCAGGGTGTTCCGGGTCGGGCAGGGCAACGCTCGCCGTCTACACGTCGGTCACCCAGGCGACGGTCGACGCCGTCGTCGCGGGCTTCCGGGAGGCGAATCCGGACGTCGAGGTCGAGGTGTTGCGCGCTCCCACCGGGGAGCTCAATGCCCGGATCGCCGCCGAGCGGCGGGAAGGGGGCCTCCGGGCCGACGTGCTCTGGCTGACCGATCCGCTGTCGATGCAGCAGTACGACGCCGACGGGCTCCTGCGCGGTGCCGACCCGGACGTCTCGGGGATCCCGGCGGCCTATCGAGAGGACCGGTTCTGGGGGACTCGGATCCTCAATCTCGTCGTCGTGACCGGCGACGGGGTCGT
>DATHYU010000235.1:0-3386 GCA_035458965.1 Acidimicrobiia bacterium
GGCGGCTGCGCTGGCGGAAGCCGGGTACGACGTGTGCTCGACTTCCGGCAACCACGCCGCCGATCGGGGCTGGGGAGGCATCGTGGACACCCTCGACGTGCTCGACGCCCACGGGATCGCCCACGACGGGACGGCGCGGACGGAGGAGGAGCGGCTCCCCTCCTTCCACCGGGTGAACGGCGTGCGCGTCGCTCACATGTCGTACACCTATGGGCTGAACGGGCTCCCGAACCCGGAGCCATGGGCGGCGAACATCATCGACGAGGAGCAGATCCGCGCCGACGCCGCATGGGCCCGGGAGGACGGCGCGGAGTTCGTGATCCTCAGCCTCCACTGGGGCGCCGAACAGCACGTGCCGCCCACACCCGAGCAGGAGCGTCTCGCCCGGTCGCTGCTCGAGGACTCCGACGTCGACCTCATCCTCGGCACCCACGCCCACGTCATCCAACCGATCGATCGCATCGGCGACAAGGTCGTCGTGTACGGCATGGGCAATTCCCTGTCGAACCAGTTCACCCGGTGGGGCCTGCCGTACTACTACGCGACCGACGACGGGGTGATCGTGCACCTGACGGTCACCGAGGTGGACGGCCGCTTCCTCGTGACCGACACCTCCTTCACCCCGACGACGGTCGAGTGGGCGACGTACCGGGTCATGCCCTCCGACCACTCCTTGGCGATCGGCGACGGGGCGTACCCCGGTGACCTCGCCGCATCGCGCGCCCGAACGGTCGAGCGGATCCTCATGCTGGGCGTCGCCGACGTGACGGTGACCGACGCGGCGTGGCCGGCTGCATCGTGCGGCGGACGGCCCGCCACGATCGTCGGCACCGACGGCGACGACGTCCTCGTCGGCACGGACGGACCGGACGTGATCGCGGGTCGGGGCGGACGCGACATCATCTGGGGACGCGGCGGCGACGACATCCTCTGCGGCGGACCGGGAATGGACGTGCTGCTCGGGGGGCCCGGGGCCGACACGATCGATCCGGATGCGACGGCGCCGGTGGTGCGCCCCTACCTCCCGCTGTAGCACCTAGCCCCGCCCCCGCGCCCAGTCGCGGCTGCCTACCCCGGTGATCTCCTGGGCCCAGGACGAGAACCGCCGGGCCACGAGGTTCGTGACCCCGTCGCGATGTTCGAGGACGCCGTCGACGATCATCCCGATCGCCTTGCGGGCGACCTCCCGATTTGCGTCCCACACCTCGGGGGTGACGATCACGTTGAGCAGACCCGTCTCGTCCTCGAGGTTGAGGAAGATCACCCCCCTGGCGGTCATCGGACGCTGCCGATGGGTGACGATCCCCCCGGCCCGCACCCGCCGGTTCCGCCGCTCCCCCGCCAGCAGCTCGGCGATCGACACGCAGCGCGCCTCGGTCAGCCGATCCCGAACGAACTCCACCGGGTGGCGGACCGACACCCCGGTCGACCACAGGTCGGCCTGCATCGCCTCCTGCTCGGCCATCGGCCGCAGCGGCGGTGGATCGGCCCCTTCGGCGAACGCGAGCCGTCCCGGGCCCATCCCGGCCAGGGCGCCCGCCGCCCACAACCCCTCGCGGCGGTCCACCCCGATCGACCGCAGCGCCCCCGAGGCGGCGAGGCCCTCGAGCCCCTGCACGGTGAGCCCGGTGCGCTGGGCGAGATCGACGACATCGGAGAACCGACCGCCCGCCTCCCGGGCTGCCTCGATCCGGCCGATCTCGGCCTCCCCGAGGTTGCGCACATAGCGCAGTCCCATCCGGACGGCCGTGGCCAGCCGTACCGGGTCGTCGAGGTATCCACGCCCCCGCCGCCACGACATCCCCAGATAGGTCGCGACATCGTCGGGATCGGCCTCGTGGGGCTCGATCGTGCAGTCGAACGCCGACTCGTCGATGTCGGGCGGCAGCACGATCACACCGTGCCGCCGGGCGTCCTGGACGAGTGAGTTCGGGCTGTAGAAGCCCATCGGCTGTGCATTGAGGAGGCCGGCGAGGAACTCGGCCGGCCAGTGGAGTCGCAGCCAGGCCGACATGTAGACGATGTAGGCGAACGAGACCGAGTGGCTCTCGGGGAACCCGAAGGAGGCGAACCCCTGGAGCTTCTCCCAGATCTCGTCGGCGGCTCCGCCGGTGATCCCGTTGGCCGCCATCCCGGCATACGTCTCGGCGCGCAGCTTCTCCATCTCCTCGTCGGACCGCTTGTGGGTCATCGCCTGCCGGAGCCGGTCCGACTGGCCCGCCGTGTACCCGGCGCAGATGCGGGCGAGCTCCATGAGCTGCTCCTGGAACACCGGCACGCCGAGGGTCTTGGCAAGGACCGGCTCGGCGGAGGGATGCGGGAATCGGACCTCCTCCTCGCCGTTGCGGCGCCGCAGGAACGGGTGGACCGAGTGCCCCTGGATCGGGCCGGGGCGAATGAGGGCGACCTCGATGGCGAGGTCGTAGAACGTCTTGGGCTTCATGCGGGGCAGCGTCGCCATCTGCGCGCGCGACTCCACCTGGAACACGCCCACGGTGTCGGCCTTCGTGAGCATCGTGTAGACGGCCGGCTCCTGAGGGATCCGGGCGAGGTCGACCCGCACCCCGTGGGCGTCGTCGATGAGATCCACCGTGAGGTGGAGGGCGTTGAGCATCCCGAGACCGAGCAGGTCGAACTTCACGATGCCCATCGAGGCGCAGTCGTCCTTGTCCCACTGGACGACCGACCGGTCCTCCATGCGACCCCACTCCATGGGGACCACCTCCCACAGCGGCCGGTCGGCGATGACCATTCCCCCGGAGTGGATGCCGAGGTGCCGGGGGAAGCCGTCGAGCCGCCGGCACGCATCGACGATGAGATCCGCGGTGAGCCCCGGGGGCAGTTCCACCTGCTCGGCGATGGCGTCGACCTTCCAGGTGTCGAGGTACTTCGTGAGGCCGTTGACCTGCGCCTGGGTGAGCCCGAATGCCTTGCCGACGTCCTGGAGCACCGATCGGGCCCGGTAGGTGATCACGTTGGCGACCATCGCGGCGCGCTCGCGTCCGTAGCGCCGGTAGCAGTACTGGATCACCTCCTCGCGGCGCTCGGCCTCGAAGTCGACGTCGATGTCGGGCGGACGGCCGCGCTCGTGGGACAGGAAGCGCTCGAAGGGAAGGGCGAGGCGGATCGGATCCACCCGGGTGAGGCCCAGGCACCGGCATACCGCCGAGTCGGCGCCCGAGCCGCGGATCTGGCAGAGGATGTCGCGGGAACGGGCGAACTGGACGATGTCCCAGACGACGAGGAAGTATCCGGGGAACCCCAGGTCGCCGATGACACCGAGCTCGTGCTCGAGCCGATCGGTGGCGACGGGATCGATGCCGCCCCTCCCCTCCCCCGGATACACGCGGCGTGCGCCCTCGTAGACGAGATGGCGCAGGTAGGCC
>DATHYU010000236.1:0-3948 GCA_035458965.1 Acidimicrobiia bacterium
CAGGTGGAGGATGTTCGATGCCGGGTTGGTGCGGAAGACGATCAGCTCCGATCCCTCGGTGGAGAACAGCTGGTGCATGCCGCCGAGGGCGAACCCGAGGATCCCGAACGTCACCATGATGGCCGCCGCGGCGGCCACGAGGGAAGATCCGGGCGCCCGGGGCCCCGCGGTGTCGGGCCGCGGGGCGCTTCGCTCCGCCGCACCGAACAGCGTCACGAGCCCGGTGAGGATGACCGCCAGCGCGGCGATCCACACCGGTCGGAGCAGCCACCACTGGAGCGTTCCTGCATCCGGCTGGGGGAATCCCAGCGGCAGCAGCAGGCCGACCGCCATCAGCATGGCCGTGAGGTGCCAGAGGAACATCGTCATGATGACCGAGTTCGCCAGGATCACCACCGACCACGGCCCGCGTCGGCCGAGCCATCGGCTCAGGGCGGGCCGGGCCGTCATGACCAGCCCGATCTGGAACAGGGTGAGGGCGACGATGGCCAGCGTCGGCGGATCCATGTTCGAGAACTCATCGCTCGACAGGCCCACCATGCTTCCGGGGTAGGGGCCGATCGTCGTGCCGATCACCATGCCGCCGAGACCGACGGCCAGCAGCCACCCCCTGAGGCGCTCGAGGCTCGGGCCGATGAAGAAACCGAGTTGGTGGGCGAGCAGCCATACGACCGGGTAGTTGACGTACCCGACGGCCGAGATGTCGAACCCGAATCGGGCCACATCGACGGCCACGGCCGTGACGAGCATTCCGATCGGGACGCCGATGCCGAAGCGCTCGTGGAGCCGCACCATCACCGGTGCCAGAGCCACGACGATGGCATAGACCCCGAGGAACCACAGCGGGCGGGTCACGAGAGTCGACGCCGGGAACACGACGTCGTCGGCCACGTTGGCCGCATCGAGGGTCACCACGATGACCAGCCCGATCGCCAGGAACACGATGGTGGGGGACAGCAGCCGAGCCAGGCGCGAGGCGAGGTAGCCCGCGTAGCCGTCTCCCCGCCGTTCGGCGCCGGCGACCGACCGGCGGTTCGAGAACCCGCCGACGAAGAAGAACACCGGCATCACCTGGAACACCCAGGTGAGGATCCAGGCGCCCTCGATGAGCTCGAGGGCGTTCTCTCCTTCGATCGAGCCGTCCTTCCAGGTCACGACGGCGATGAGCCAGTGCCCGGCCACCACGACCCCGATGCTGACCGCCCGCAGGAAGTCGATGGTGCGGTCGCGGTCGGGCGGCGTGGCGTCGGCCATGCGTCGGACGGAGTCGAGCAGCGCGCTCACCCGTCCCCCACGGCGAGTCGCTCGAGCGTCCCGGCGGAGGTCCGGTCGGCGGGCAGCAGTGTCTCCAGGCGGAGCTCGTCGAGTGTCACATCCCGTGGCGTCCCGACCACGGAGATCGTGGTGAACAGCCGCAGATCCACGTCCTCGGTGCGGTAGTGGATCGGGACGAGGAGCCCGCCGTCGGGCCCGGGCGAGGTGCCGGGCGCCGGCACGCCGGGGTACGCCAGGACCTCGTCGAGGAGATCGGCCAGTTCGCGGTCGGTCGGGTCGCCTCGTGACTCGCGGGCGAGGCGATCGACGATCGCGGCTGCGGCCTCCTCGAAGTTGACGATCGCGTCGCGGAGACCGCCTGGTCGCAGCGTGAGTCTCAGCAGGTTGGGTGGGCCGTTGGATCCCGGATCGGTCCCGAGGAGCAGCGGGGTCAGCCGCTGGGCGGCGCGATTGGCCATCACGAGATTCCACAGCCGATCGATCACGTAGGCGGGGTTCGGCTCGTGCGCGCCGAGGAGGAACTCGAGGGAGGTGCGCACCCCGGCCACGGCGTCGTCGTCGATGCGGTGGGACGGGTACTCGGGTGCCAGCCCGGCGGCGACGAGGAGGTCGTTGCGGCCGCGGAGGGGGACGTCGAGGACGCGGGAGAGGTGGAGGACCATCTCGCGGCTCGGCCGGGCGCGCCCGGTCTCGAGGAACGAGAGATGCCGCTGGGAGACCCCGGCTTCGGTGGCGAGCGACAGCTGGCTGTGCCGTCGCGAGGTGCGCCAGTCCCTGAGGGTGGTGCCAAAGCTCACACCGTCGAACCTAGCGATCCGATGGTGGCCGAACCATTACCGATGAGGTAGTTGTATCGATGACGTCTCGGGGAGAGGCAGGGTCCCGACGTGCATGGGAGGTTCGTCGTGCCCCTGCTCCATCGGCCCCTCGTGGCGGCCTCGATCCTCGGTGTGGCGATCGTCGCGGCGGCGGCCGCCTACTGGTAGCTGACCATGACGGCCGTGGGCACCAGGTCGAGGACGATGTCCGGCGTCGGCGTCGGATCGTCCTCGTCGTAGAAGTTCTTCCAGCCCCAGCGCCACGGATGGTCCTCCCACCCGTCGGTCAGGACGTTCCAGGTGTTGTACTTCGTCTCCAATCGGCCCAGGCCATCCATCTGGATCACCACCGAGAGCTCCTCCGGCGCACGGATCGTCTCGCGGTTCTGGAGCATCGAGGTCCGGAACTGGTGCAGGAGGAGCACCTTCTGCGGGAGGTTGTTCTCGCGCACGAGGTCGGCGAGCCAGTCGACCACCGTGTTGACCTCTTCGGCGGTCACCGTGCCGATCTGCTGAAGATGGACCTGATCGGGTTTGAGCCGCCACTCCGGATCGAGGGCGAGGCCGACGAACGGTTCCTTGAGGATCTCCTCGTACAGCTTCGCCTGGGTGAGGAAGTCCGTGCGGCCGGGCTGGAGGTCGAGGATCACGTAGAGCCCCTCGCGGCGGGCGACCTCGAGGTAGTCGCCGAAGACGTCGAGTCCGAACTCGTTCGAGTAGTTGCCGTCGGCGCCGGCGTCCGCCGATGCGACGGTCACGATGATCTCGAAGGCCGGGAGGACCGTGAGGCCATCGGCTCCGTAGGGCGCCGAGATCCGCCTGATGCGGTCCACCGCCTCCTCGGGCCCCTGCTCGCCCAGGGGACCGAGCGCGGCCGTCAGCGGGTTGCCGTACAGCATCACGATCCGCCGACCCGGGTAGACGAGGTATCCCCCGCCCGGGAGCTCGGGAGCCGAGAGCAGCACCGGCAGCTGCCATTCGGCGTTCTCGGTGATGTCGCCCACCAGGGTGATCTGCCGGAACGGCTGCGCCGACTGGAGGGCGCGGCCGACTTCGGGGATCGCCCGGAGGTCCTCCCCGTCGACGACGGCCATGAGGCCGCCCGAGATCGCTGCGGTGACCGCGGCAGCGAGGGCGATCTCGGGGCTGTCGGCGTCGATGAGCCAGGCCACGCCGGAGGAGCCATTGCCCTCGATGGCGACCGGGACCGGGTCGTCCGGCGGGAAGGCCGGCAGGCCTCGAGGCTCGGGAACGGTGGTCGTCGTGGTCGTGGTGGCGGCCGTCGTCGCCGTGGTGGACGATCCGACGCTCCCGGTCCCGGGGGTGGTCGTCGTGGTCGACGCCGGCGCGCCGGGCCGCGGCGCCGGAGAGAGGCCGGCCTCGCGGTCGATCGCCTCGATCGTGGCTGCGACCGTGCCCGCTCCCGCGTCGGCCGGGAGGTCGACGGTCTGGTACACGCCCATGAACGCGTTGACCCGGTCGGCGAGAAGGTCGACGTCGCCCGGCAGTCGTTCGACTTCGGTGTAGTCCGGGACGGCGGCGGTGGCGTCGGTGCCGACGAGGATCACGCGATGCGCGCCGAGACGGGTGATCTCGGTCGAGACGGCAGGCTCGTGACCCGGCTCGGTCAGGAGCAGCGGGCCACGGACGGAAGCCGCCAGACGGGCGGCGAGGGCGATCCGGTCGAGGTCGTTCGTGTCGACCACGACGACGTCCGTGGCGCACTCGAAGGCCGCGAGGGAGAACGAGACGGCCGCCGACGGGAGGTCCCTCCCCGCCAACTGGTTCACGGCGAGCGGTGATCCCTCGGGGGCCGCCCGGAGGGGCGCCGGGCAGGGGGGAGGGCCCGGTGGAC
>DATHYU010000237.1:0-3846 GCA_035458965.1 Acidimicrobiia bacterium
TCGCTCGAGAACCTCCGGGCGGTGCGGGCTGTCTGTGATCGATTCGGCCTCCCGCTGTTCCTCGATGCCTGCCGTTTCGCCGAGAACGCATGGTTCATCAAGACCCGCGAGCCCGGTCAAGCCGACCGATCGCCGCGCGACATCGCCCGCGAGATGTTCTCCCTGGCCGACGGCTGCACGATGTCGGCGAAGAAGGACGGTCTCGCCAACATCGGTGGCTTCCTCGGGATGAACGATCCGGACCTGGCGCACCGGTGCCGGAACCTGCTCATCCTCACCGAGGGATTTCCCACCTACGGCGGTCTGGCCGGCTACGACCTCGAGGCGATCGCCACCGGCCTCGGGGAGGTCCTCGAGGAGGATTACCTGCGCTACCGGATCCGGTCCACGGCGTATCTCGCCGACAAGGTCAGCTCGGCCGGCATTCCGATCGTCCGGCCTCCCGGCGGACACGCCGTCTACATCGACGCGGCGGCCTTCCTGTCGCACATCCCGCCATCCGAGTACCCGGCCCAGGCCCTCGCCATCGAGCTGTATCGAAACGGTGGTGTCCGCGGTGTCGAGATCGGATCGGTGATGTTCGGGGTTCCCCGAGAGGACGGGACGGAGACTCCGGCTGCCATGGAGCTCGTCCGGCTCGCCGTGCCCCGCCGCACCTACACGCAGAGCCACATCGACTACGTCGGAGAGGTCGTCATCGACGTGGCCGAGCGCGCCGGTTCGATCGGGGGCTACCGGATCGTCGAACAGGCGCCGTGGCTCAGGCACTTCACCGCCCGGTTCGAGCCCGTCGGCGGGTGACCTCGGTGGGTCGATCGAATCGGTCCCACAGGATCTCGCCACTACGCTTTGCCCGCCAGGAACGTCGTCCGGAGGTCGAGCCTTGAGTCTGCGTCGGATCGCCGCCGTTCTCGGAGCCCTCGCGCTCCTCGTCGCCGCATGCAGTGAGGAGTCCGCAGAGACGGACTATCTCGACACGCCGACGACGACCGAGGGCGAGCAGCTCTCGGCGGAGGACGCGATAGCGGCAGGTGCCGCCCTCTTCGCCCGGACCTGTTCGGTGTGCCACGGCCCCGAGGGCCTCGGGGTCGGGGGCCTCGGCAAGAACCTGGTCGGAACCGACTTCGTGCAGGGTCAGACCGTCGAGGAGCTCGTGGCCTTCCTCAAGGTCGGCCGCTCCGCCGATGATCCCCTGAACACGACGGGGATCGCGATGATGGCCCGGGGCGGAAACCCGAATCTCACGGACACCGATCTCGAGCACATCGTCATCTTCCTCAAGTCGCTCGGCTGACCGAGGCCGTTGCCTCTAGCCTCGGGTCATGCCCGAGACCCACGTCCGGACCTGCCCGCTGTGTGAGGCCACGTGTGGTCTCGAGGTGTTGCACGACGGCGATCGCGTCATTCGCATCCTTGGGGACCGTGACGACGTCTTCAGCGGCGGCTTCCTCTGTCCGAAGGGCTCGACGCTCAAGCAGCTCCACGAGGACCCCGATCGGCGGCGACGGCCGGAGATCGGGCGCGGTGCGGAGGCAGTGCAGGTCGAGTGGGACGACGCCTTTTCCGAGGTGGAGCGCCGCCTGACACCCATCGTCGCCGAGCACGGTCGCAACGCCGTGGCGATCTATCTCGGCAACCCGAACGTCCACAACCCGGCCGGGCTGCTGTACGTGCCGGCCCTCGCCAAGGCCCTGGGGACTCGCAACGTCTACTCGGCCTCGACCGTCGATCAGATGCCGAAGCACGTCTCTGCAGGGCTCATGTTCGGCCACCCCGACTCCATCCCGGTTCCCGACCTGGACCGGACCGATTACCTGCTCATGCTGGGGGCGAATCCCTGGGCCTCGAACGGAAGCCTGGCCACGGCGCCGGACTTCCCGGGGAGGATCCGCGGAATCCGTGAACGCGGCGGCAAGGTGGTCGTCGTCGACCCGCGCCGGAGCCGCACGGCGGAGGAGGCCGACGAGCACCTGTCGATCCGGCCCGGCATGGACGCGCTGTGGCTCGCCGCCGTGGCGGCGTCGGCGCTCGCGGGTGGCGGTCGGGTGGGACGGCTCGCCGCGGTCACGAAGGGCCTTGCCGAGCTTCCGGCGCTGCTCGCACCCTTCACGCCGGAGGCCGTGGCCGGTCCCACGGGGATCGAGGCGGACGTCACCCGGCGCATCGCCGCCGAGTTCGCCGGCAGCGACGCGGCGGTCGCGTACGGCCGGGTTGGCACCCACACCACCCGGTTCGGAACCCTGGCGTCGTGGCTCGTCGACGTGATCAATCTGGTGACCGGGAATCTCGACCGGCCCGGCGGCGCGATGTTCCCCAGGGCCGCCCACGAGCGGCCCCGGCGCCGCCCGTTCCGCCGGGGCCGGTGGGAGAGCCGGGTTCACGGACATCCCGAGGTCAGGGGCGAGCTCCCGGTCGCGACGCTGGCCGAGGAGATCCTCACGCCCGGCCCGGGTCAGATCCGCGCGCTCATCACCGTGGCGGGGAACCCGGTGCTTTCGACGCCCGATGCCGACCGGCTCGACGAGGCGATCGCGTCCCTCGACCTCGTGGTCTCCGTCGACCCGTACCGGAACGAGACGACACGCCACGCCGACGTGCTGCTGCCTCCGCCCTCCGCGCTGCAGCGGTCGCACTACGACCTCGCCTTCTATCAGCTCTCGGTGCGCAACGTCGTCAACTACTCGGCACCGCTCTTCCCTCTCGATCCCGGCGGGCTCGACGAGTGGCGGATCCATGCCCGGCTCGGCCTGATCGCAGCCGGCCAGGGATCGGACGCTCGGGCGGAGACGTTCGACGACTTCCTGCTCGGGAGGCTCCTCGGCGCTGCCCTCGCCGATCCCGGATCACCGGCGTTCGAGTGTGATCCGGATGCGGCGATGGCGGCCCTCGGCGGCGAGCACGGCCCCGACCGCCTCATCGACCTCCTCATCCGGACGGGCCCCTACGGCGATGGCTTCGGCGCCGTCTCCGACGGGCTGTCCCTCGACGTCTTGCGGAGCCATCCGCACGGCATCGATCTCGGCCCGCTCGAGCCCCGGCTTCCCGACCTCCTGAGCACCGCCGACGACATGCTCGATGCCTCCCCGGAGGAGATCGTCGCCGACGTGCCGAGACTCGCCGCCGCCCTCGACGAGCCGCCGCCGGACGTGGTGCTCGTCGGCCGGCGCCACCTCCGGTCGAACAACTCGTGGATGCACAACGTCGAGGTCCTCGTGAAGGGACGCGAACGCTGCACACTCCAGGTCAATCCGGCCGATGCCGAACGGGTCGGCGTCGTCGATGGAGGCCGGGTCCGGGTGATCTCCTCGGCCGGGAGCGTCGAAGCGCCCGTCGAGATCACCGACGCCGTTCGTCAGGGCGTGGTGAGCCTCCCCCACGGATGGGGGCACGACGTCGAGGGCGTCGACCTCTCGGTGGCGCGGCGGAGGCCGGGGGTGAACAGCAACATCCTGACCGACGCCACGGTCATCGATCCGCTGTCGGGGAACGCCGCACTCAACGCGATCCCGGTGGAGCTGTCCGCCGTCTAGGGTCCTCGCCATGACTGCACTGCTCGACCGCAACCGGATCGTGATCAATCAGAGGGCGAAGATCATCGAGGTCACGAACGAATACAAGATTCGTGACGAGGAGGGCAACGACGTCGGTGTCATCCGCCAGGAGGGCCAGTCGAAGCTCAAGAAGTTCGCCCGGGTGGTCTCGTCGCTCGACCAGTTCATGACCCACGAGCTCAGCCTCTACGACGCCGACGGCACGAAGGTCCTCGGGGTCGTGCGGCCGCGCAAGATCATGAAGTCGACGGTGCAGGTCACCGACGGTGACGGCGACGCGGTCGGTGAGATCCGC
>DATHYU010000238.1:0-9339 GCA_035458965.1 Acidimicrobiia bacterium
GGCCGGGATGAAGGAGACCGTGAACGCCCAGGAGCGGGCCCTCCTCGCCCGCCAGGCCGAACGCCTGGTCGCGCCGGAACCGAATCGGGTCGCCGCCTATCGGCTCGAGATCGACATCGTGGCCAATCTCAAGCGCATCTACTACTTCGCCAAGCGGATCGCCCGGGCGGCGGTGCCCGCCGAAGAGCGGGCCCAGATGTGAGGACCTCGTAGCGATCGGCGGCTGCGACACTCTGCCCGTGGGCATCATCGATCGATATCGCCAGCGGATCGTCGATTCGGCCACGGGGATGTTCAAGCACGCCGACTACCCGATGAAGGACTCGCTGTCCTACCCGGGCGATCCCGGCCTGTTCGGACCGGACTCGGTCTCGTGGCGCGTCATCGGGGACGTTGCGGCCTTCCTCGGGGGCGTGCGAGCCCTCCTGGTCCAGGCGGCTCATCCCGAGGTGGTCGCCGGCGTCGCCGACCACTCCCGCTACCGGGAGGATCCCCTGGGCCGGCTCTCCCGCACGTCCAACTACGTGACGGCAACCACATTCGGGGCCATCCCCGAGGTCGAGGAGGCGGTGCGCGTGGTTCGCGGGGTGCATCGTCGCGTGAATGGGACCTCCCACCGCGGACGCCCGTACTCGGCCGACACCCCCGCCATGGCGGCGTGGGTCCACAACGCCCTCACCGACTCCTTCCTCGTCGCGTACCGGCGCTTCGGCGCCAGGCCGATGTCGGAGGAGGAAGCCGACCGGTTCGTCGCCGAGCAGCGGTCCGTCGGGGCGCTCCTCGATGCGGATCCGATACCGGACACGGCCGACTCCCTCGCGAAATGGATCGCCGACCATCCCGAGATCGGCGACTCACCGGGCAAACGCGAGGCGATCGCATTCCTCCGCAAGCCGCCGCTGCCGCCGACGGTCCGCCTCGGGTACCGGGTCCTCTTCCAGGGAGCCGTGGCGACGATGCCCGTGCCGATCAGGCGGGCGCTCGGCGTCCGGCGCCACCCCGGCGCCGTGACCGTTGCGAAGCTGATGCTGCGCTTCCTGCGGTGGAGCCTCGGATCGTCGCCCTCGTGGAAGCTCGCGCTCGTCCGGGCCGGCGCACCGATACCCGAGGGCCTCTTCCTCCAGCCGCTGCCGACCGAGACGCTCGACGCCTGGAACCGCGGCGCCTCCTGATCAGCGATCGCCCAGCAGGAAGCGAGGGCCCGGGCCCCGGCGCCCGGCCGAGTCCCCGGGGTTGAGCAGGGTGCACGACTCGAGCGAGAGGCACCCGCACCCGATGCAGCCGTCGAGGTCGTCGCGAAGCCGCTCCAACGCGACGATGCGCTCGTCGAGCGACGACTTCCAGGCCTCACCCATTCGGGCCCAGTCGGCAGCCGTCGGGGTGCGCCGGCGCCCGAGCACGTCGAGCGCCGACCGGATCTCGCCGAGCGTGAGCCCGACCGCCTGGGCGGCCCGGATCACCGAGATGCGGCGCAGTTCCACCGGGGTGAATCTGCGCTGGTTGCCCTCGGTCCGGGACGCCGAGATGAGACCCTCGTCCTCGTAGAAGCGGACGGCGGACGGCGCGATCCCGACACGGGCCGCCACCTCCCCGACGGAATATCCGAGCTCGTCCACGATTTCCCCCTTGACTTCAAGTTAGCTTGAGATCGTACGGTGGGGGCATGGCAACGACAACCATCGTGACCGGGCACGACCGGCTGCCGGCACTGATGTCGCTCATGACGGGCGACGAGAAGCACGATCGCAGCGCGACATCGACCCTCGACGTGCTCTGGGTCCTCTACGACCGGTTCCTCGACATCGACCCGGACCGACCCGAGGACCCCGACCGCGATCGGTTCCTCCTCTCCAAAGGGCACGGCCCGATGGCGTACTACGCCGTGCTCACCGCCAAGGGCTTCATCGACGAGGCGCTCCTCCCCGGCTTCGGCGGCTACGGCTCCCCACTCGGCCAGCACCCCGATCGGGTCCTCCTCCCGGGCGTCGAGATCGGAAGCGGATCGCTCGGCCACGGGCTGCCGATCGCAGTGGGCACGGCTCTCGCCCTCCGCGCCCGAGGCCGGGCGGCGCGCGTCGTGTGCCTGGTCGGCGACGGTGAGCTCGACGAGGGCAGCAACCACGAGGCGATCGCCCTCGCGGGGCGCCTGGCCCTCGATCGGCTGATCGCCGTGGTGGTCGACAACGCATCGGCGACGCACGGCTGGCCCGGAGGCATCGGCCGGCGATTCACCGTGGAGGGCTGGACGTCGGCCGAGGCCGACGGCCGCGACCACGACGACCTGGAGCGCGCGCTGCACGAGACCACACCCGGCCGGCCGCACGTCGTCGTGGTCGGGGCGGGGGGATCGGCATGACCGACGGCATGCGCACCAGGTTCGGACGGGTCGTCGACGAGCTCCTCGACACCGACGAACGCGTGGCCGTCGTCTACGCCGTCATCGGCACGCGGGAGTTCGGCGCGGCCGGTCGGCGGCACGTCGATCGCGTCGTGGACGTCGGCATCCGCGAGCAGGCGATGGTGGGGGTCGCCGCCGGCATGGCGCTCGAGGGCTTCCGGCCGATCGTGCACTCCTACGCCCCGTTCCTCGTCGAGCGCCCGTACGAGCAGATCAAGCTCGACTTCGCCCATCAGGGTGTGGGCGGGGTCTTCGTGTCCATCGGCGCCTCCTACGACGCCGCCGCTTCCGGCCGCACCCACCAGGCACCCGAGGACGTCGCTCTCATGGCGACGATCCCCGGCATGCAGATCCATGTTCCCGGCCATCCCGACGAGGTCGAGGCGCTGCTCCGGCGAATCGTGCCCGGAGAGGGCCTGCACTACGTCCGCCTCTCGACGAGGACCAACGCGCGCGCCCTGCCGGCCGACGGATCCCTGAAGGTGGTGCGCGGTGCACGCCCGGGGTCGCCGACGGTCGTCGCCGTCGGGCCGATGATCGACCCGGTGCTCGAGGCGACCTCGGGGCTCGATGTCGGTGTCGTCGGCACGACGACGGTCCGCCCGCTCGACGGTGATGCCCTCCGGGGCCTGGCGGGAGCCGATGTGATCCTCGTCGAGCCCATGCTCGAGGGCACCTCGCTGCCGGCCGTCACGGCGGCGCTCGCAGACCGGCCCCGCCGGTACCTGGCCATCGGGGTCCCCGCCGTCGAGCACCGGCGATACGGCACGGCCGACGAGCACGATCGCGCCCATGGACTGGACGCCGAGGGCCTCCGCCGAAGGATCACGGCGTTCGTGGCCTGAGCGAGACGGGGCCGCCGAACACGTCCGTACAATCCCGTCATCGGCCGCCCCGCGGCCCAGGTCCAGGCAGGCGCGTGTGGGCACGACGGCGACATCGCGAGCGGCGCGGCGATCGGCACCCCGGCCGCGAGTGTCTCCGATCGGCCGGTACGAGCTCCTCCTGGGAACCGCGCTCCTGACTCTCGCGACCACCGCGATGTGGATCCGACACGGTGGTCTCGACCAGTTCGACCGGGTCGATGGTTGGTTCATCGGCCTCGGCCAGCTCACCTCGCTCTACGCCACGCTCGCCCTGCTCGCAACGATGCTGCTGGTGGCAAGGGTCCCGTGGATCGAGCGGGCGATCGGGCTCGACCTCCTCAACCACTGGCACCGCTGGGCGGCGATCGTCGCCACGGTGCTCATCGGGCTGCACCTCGTCGGGTCGACCCTCGGCTATGCGATCGACGCCGAGACCGGCGTCGTGGCCCAGTTCGGGATCTTCCTGACCGACTGGCCGGACATGATCACGGCGACCGTGGGCACCGTGGTCTTCCTCCTCGTCGGCCTCACCTCGGCACGATTCGCCCGCCGGATGGCCCGATACGAGATCTGGTGGTTGGTCCACCTGACGGGGTACATCGCTCTCGTCCTCCCCTACTTCCACGAGACGAGCACCGGCTTCGACTTCTTCGACGACGCGGTCGCCCGGGCGTTCTGGATCACCATGCACGTGGCCGTCGGTGTGGCTCTCGTGGCGTTCCGCCTCGGCATGCCGGTGGCACGGGCGCTCCGGCACCGGCTTCGCATCGACGAGGTGCGGATGGAGACCGACGACACCGCCACGATCACCGTGCGCGGCCACGACCTGGACCGCCTGCGCGTCGCCGGCGGGCAGTTCTTCCTGCTGCGGTTCCTCACCGGGGACCGCTGGTGGAAGGCGCACCCCTACTCGCTCTCGGCCGCCCCCGACGGAGAGAGCCTCCGGTTCACCATCAAGGCGCTGGGCGACGACAGTGCAGCCGCTCTGCGCCTTCCGGTCGGCACCCGGATCGTGGCCGAGGGCCCGTACGGTCATGTGTCGGCCGCCCTGGCGACCCGCGAGAAGGTCGTCCTCATCGGAGGCGGGATCGGCATCACCCCCATCCGGGCGATCTTCGAGGACCTCCATCGGCCACCGGGCACCGTCGAAGTGCTGTACCGCACCCGGCGACGCGACGAGGCACCGCTGCTCGACGAGCTCCGCGAGCTCGCAGACGTCCGGGGCCATCGCCTGGTCGTGTCCTACAGCCGCGAGCCCGGCGAGGAGGACCCAGATCCCTTCGCCCCCGACCGGTTGCTCGAGCGGTTCCCGGACCTCGGCGAACGCGACGTGTTCCTGTGCGGTCCGCCCGGCGTCATCGCCGGGGCCCTCGACGGCCTGTACGAGGCAGGCGTTCCCGCCCGCCGCATCCATCGCGAACGGTTCGTGTACTGATGCGCAAGGCGATCCACACCGTGGCACTGTCGATCGCGGCGATCGTGCTCGTGCTCAACTTCGAGACCCGCGCACCGCTGCCATCGTTCGCGGATGTCGGTGACTTCGACGGCGGAGGAGCGCTCGGCGGCGGGACCACGACCGTGCCGCGCACGACGACCACCGGCGCGCCGCCGACCACCACGTCGAGCGTCCCCGAGGAGTGGCTCGACGCGAGGATCTACGCCACGACGACCACCCGCGTCACGATCCCCCCGCCCACGCCCGGGAGAACGACCACGACCACGACCGAGGCGCCGCGACCCACGACGGCGGGCGCACGCACCTTCACCGGTCCCGAGGTCGACACGAGGTTCGGCCCCATCCAGATCCAGATCGTCGTCTCCGACGACGGCATCATCGAGGACGTGATCCCGCTCCTCGTCCCGGCGGAGTACCGCACGTCGCTGACGATGAGCGCGTGGTCGCTGCGTTTCTGCGAGCGACGGACCATCGAGGCCCAGAGCTCGAAGTTCCAGAAGGTCTCGGGAGCGACCGTGACGTGGCGCGGCTACGTCGAGTCGCTCGAGGGCGCGATGGACGTCGCCGGGCTCCTGCCGTGAGCCTCGTCCGGCGCGTCCGCCGGCTCATGGGCACCGCCGTCGCCATCACGGTGCCCTTCGAACACCTCGACGCCGTCGATCCGGCGTTCGATCGCCTGGCGTGGGTGGAGCGCACCTTCTCCGTCCACCGCGACGACAGTGAGATCAGCCGCATCGGCGCCGGCGGGCTGTCGCCCGCCGATGCGCACCCTCTCGTGCAGGAGGTGCTCGACACCTGCAGCCGGCTGGAACGCGAGACGGCGGGGTGGTTCCGCCCCTCCGGGCCCGACCGCCCGCTCGATCCCTCGGCGTATGTCAAGGGCTGGGCGGTCGATCTCGCCGCCGACGACCTGATCGCCGCCGGCGTCCGGTCGGGAAGTGTCGCCGCGGGCGGCGACATCGCGGTCATCGGCTCCCAGCCGGACGGCTCCCCCTGGGGCGTCGGCATCCGCGATCCCGAGGGTGACGGTGCCCTCGCCACCGTGGACCTGGTGGACGCCGCCATTGCGACGTCCGGGTCGTACGAGCGCGGGGATCACGTCTGGAACCGCGCCGGCGACGGCTACCGGTCGGTGACGGTCGTGGGGCCCTCGCTCGGCACCGCCGACGCCCTCGCCACGGCGCTGTTCGCCGACGGCGGGACGGATCTGTCGTGGGCGGGAGCGTTCGACCTCTACGCCTGGCTCGTCGTCCTCGCCAACGGACGGCTGGGGCTGACGCCCGGGATGGAACGGCGCCTCGCCTGAACGACGGAGGGGCCCGGGCGGAGGGTCACCCGGTCGACACGCCGGCCCAGCGCTCGAGCTCGGCGTCGAGATCGAGCCGCTCGACCACGGCGGCGTGCTCGTACTCGCCCCAGGCGTCGCGGGGCAGCATCCACATGACCTCGAACTCGTTGCCGTCGGGATCGACGCCGTAGAGGCTCTTGGTCGCGCCGTGGGAGGACTCCCCGGTGAGCGCACCGGCCTCCGCCAGCCGATCGCGGGCGGCGGCCAGATCGTCGATCGTGTCCACCTGCCAGGCGAGGTGATAGAGCCCGACGCTTCCCCGGCGCTTGGGCGTCGCCGCGGGGCCCAGACCGAACAGGCCGAGGTCGTGGTGGTTGTCGGAGTCGCCGGCCCGCAGAAACGCCGCGTTGGCGCGCGGCTCCTCGGCGATGACCGAGAACCCGAACACACCGGTGTAGAAGTCGAGGGCGCGTCGCAGATCGCTCACGAAGAGCACGGCGTGGTTGAGGCGGACGACCTTCACGAGGAGCCCCGCGCCCAATCGGGCGGTGTGAAACTCTCGTCCCGCTCGACGACGACGCTGTCCGTGAGGACGTAGAACTTGAAGTCCGTGCGGCCGAAGGGACTGCGCTCGAGGGGCACCGGGTGCTCCTCGAACCACCGGAGCCACCCTTCGTAGGCGGCGTGATCTGCGAAGTGGAGCTCGGCGAGGCGGTAGAGAGGCACGGGATCGTCGGTGATGGGCGTGCCGGCGCTCGTCTGCGTGATCGGGCGGACGACCGTGTCGAACACGATCCGGTCGAGGTTGGGGTTCGCCAGCAGGTCCGGCACGTGGACCTCCCAGATCCACTCGTCGTACTCCTCGGCGGTCATTCCCTCGATGACCTCGTACCCGAGGATCGCCTTCACGCCGTTCTGCCTCATCCCGTCCTGTGTCATCGATCGAGCGCCTTTCTCAGGAGGGTCGACAGGTCGGCGAGCTCTTCGTCGTCGAGACGCTCGAGGACCGGATTCCCCTCGGTGATGTGTCGATCGAGAGTACGCCGCATCGCCAGCCCTTTGTCGGTCAGCCGGAGTTGCCGCACCCGCCGATCCGACGGGTCGGCGAGCCGTTCGACGAGACCGCGCTCCTCGAGACGGTCGGCGAGGCCGGTGACGTACGACGCGTCGCACGACAGCCGGTCGGCGAGAGCGCTCATGGCCATCGGCTCGTCGAGGAAGTGCAGCGTGCCGACCATCGGAGGCGACATGCCGTAATCGGCGAGGCGGCGGGTCATCATCGCCCGCATCGTGCGACCGAGCTCCTGGAGCAGCGCGGCGACGTCGGTGAGCAGATGCTCACGAGTACCTGTCATGGTCAATAGTCTACTCACTCAGTATTTGACTAAGACAAGTATTGTGCCAGGCTGATCCGACCACACGAAAGGAACCGCGATGGGCGAACCGATCGTCCGCGCCGAGGGGGTCGTCAAGACCTTCGGGGCGGTACGAGCCCTCGATGGGGTGAGCCTGGAGTTCGAGCCCGGGATCATCTACGGGCTCCTCGGCCCCAACGGGGCCGGGAAGACGACGCTCATCCGCGTCCTCACCACGTTGCTGCGGCCCGACGCCGGCCGGGCGTGGGTGGCCGGGATCGACGCGATCGCCGACCCGACGACCGCTCGGACGAAGCTCGGCCTCGCCGGTCAGTTCGCCGCGGTGGACGACTATCTGACCGGACGCGAGAACGTCGAGATGGTCGGCCGCCTCTACGACCTCTCCCCCGGCGAGGCACGGCGCCGCACCGACGAGGTCCTGGAGCGCATCCACCTCACCGACGCGGCGGACCGCCCGGTCCGGACCTACTCCGGAGGCATGCGCCGGCGCCTCGACCTCGCCGCGTCGATCGTGGGCCGTCCCCAGGTGCTGTTCCTCGACGAGCCGACGACGGGCATCGACCCGCGCAGCCGCATCGACGTCTGGAACCTCATCCAGGACCTCGTGGCCGACGGCACCACGATCCTCCTCACCACCCAGTACCTCGATGAGGCGGACCAGCTCGCCGCCCGGATCGCGGTCATCGACCATGGCCGGCTCATCGCCGAGGGCACGTCCGACGAGCTCAAAGACAAGCTCGGCGGCGCCGTCGTCGAGCTGACCGTCCCCGACGAGCTCCGCGCCGCCGCCATGACGACGCTCGGGTCGGTCAACGGGGAGGAGCCCACCTTCGAGCCCGCGTCGAAGCGGATCACCCTGGCCGCCCCCGACGGCGCCCGATCGCTCACGGCGGTCGTCCGCGCCCTCGATGGCGCCGGCATCCAGCCGGGCGACATCTCGCTGCGGCGTCCGACGCTCGACGACGTGTTCCTCAGCATCACCGGCCGCACCGCCGAGTCCCAGGAGACCCCCGCGGCGCCGGGCCGCCGCGGCCGCCGCGCCAGGAGGGCCCGATGACCGCCGGCACCGCATCGGAGCACACCCGGGTGACCCTGGGTCACGCCGTCCGCGACACGTTCGTCATCACCCGGCGCAACCTGCTCCGCAATGTGCGCCTCCCCCAGGTGCTCCTCTTCTCGACGGTCCAGCCGGTGATGTTCCTGCTGCTGTTCACCTACGTGTTCGGCGGAGCCATCGGCGAGGCGATCCCGCCGGCCGCCGACGGCAAGTACATCAACTGGCTCATCCCCGGCCTGCTCGTCCAGGTGGCGGCATTCGGTGCCGGCCAGACGGCCATCGGGCTCACCGAGGATCTGTCCAAGGGCGTCATCGAACGGTTCCGATCGCTCCCGATGGCCCGATCCGCGGTGCTCGCCGGGCGGACACTCGCCGACCTCATCCGGAACGGCTTCGTGATCGGTCTCATGATGGCGGTGGGGTTCCTCATCGGCTTCCGCTGGCAGACCGACGTGTTCGGCATGATCGGCGGGCTGCTCGTGGCCATGGTCTTCGCCTATGCCCTCTCCTGGGTGATGGCGGCCATCGGGCTGGCCGTGAAGAACCCCGAGGCTGCCCAGTCGGCGGTCTTCCTGCCGGTGTTCCCCCTCGTGTTCGCGTCGTCGGTCTTCGTGCCCACGGCGACGATGCCCGGGTGGCTGCAGGCGTTCGCCGACAACCAGCCGATCACGGTGACCGTGAACGCGCTGCGCGGGCTGATCCTCGGGAACGGAGCGCTCGAGCCCGGGCAGACGGCGCTCGGCTTCGTCACGCTGTCGCTGCTGTGGGCCGCGGCGATCATCGCGGTCTTCGCTCCGCTGGCGGTGAAGATCTACCGCCGGACGGTGTCGTAGGCGGCAGACGGCCCAAGCCGCCCAAAACGCGGCCCAAGCCGCCCAAAACGCGGCCCAAGCCGCCC
>DATHYU010000239.1:0-5794 GCA_035458965.1 Acidimicrobiia bacterium
CCATGAGCTTGTCGACGGCGCGCTCGATGAGGGCCTCGGTCGCGGGGTCGAGCCGCGACGACGCCTCATCGAGGATGACGAGGCCAGGGTCGCGCAGGAAGATCCGGCCGAACGCGAGGAGCTGGGCCTGGCCTGCCGACACACCACCGCTGCCGGACTCGAGCATCGTGTCCAGGCCCTCGGGCAGGCTCGCCACCCAGTCGCCCAGGCCCAGGTCGAAGAGCGCCGCCCAGATCCGCTCGTCGGCGATCGTGTCGTCGAAGAAGGTCAGGTTGTCCCGGACGGTGGCCCGGAACAGCTGGACCTCCTGGGTCACCATTCCCACGCGTGAGCGCAGTGCGGCCACGTCGGCCGTGGGCACCGCGACGCCTCCGAGGCGGATCTCGCCGTCGACGGGGTCGTAGAGCCGGGTCAGCAGCCGGGCGAGGGTCGACTTCCCGCTGCCGGTCCGCCCCAGGACCCCGACGACTCGTCCGGCTCCGATCGAGACGCCGATCCCGTCGAGGACGGTGTCACCGTTCGAATCGTCGTCGTGGTAGGCGAAGCTCACATCGTCGAGGTCGACGGCGAGGGCCCCGCCGGGCAGTGTGTCCGATCCGGTCGTCTCGAGCCGCGACGTCTCGGCGAAGAGCTCCTCGACCCGGGCGATGCCGGCCCCCGCCTTCTGGAGCACCTCCATCTGCTCGCGGATCTGCTCCATCGGGTGGCGCATCATCTCCGTGTAGTGGAAGACGAGGTAGACGCCGCCCAGGGTGAGCGTTCCGTCCTCGAGCAGGGTCGAGCCGAGCCAGAAGACGAGCACGAGGCCGCCGATGTAGGCGACGATGCTCGTGCCCCACAGCATGGCGAAACCGAGTCGCGCCCGCACGGCGTCGGGAAGCCACGCCCGGAAGATCCCGGTCAGGCGATGCAGCATGAAGGGCACGGCGCCGCTCGCCTTGATGTCCTCGGTGCCCCCGAGCTGTTCGCCGACGAAGCCGAAGAACTCGGCGTTGCGGGCCCGGACCTGTTTCCACCAGGGCATCGCCACCGACTGCAGGCCGATCATCCCGGTCATGCTCAGGGCGGCGAACCCGGTCATCGCGAGCCCGATGAGCAGGTTCTCGCGCCACAGCAGGGCGAGGACCCCGATCACCAGGATCGTGTTGCCGGCCACGTAGATGACGAAGCTCGAGAAGAAGTTCGACATCGTCGTGACGTCGCCGTCGATCCGCTCGATCAGCTCGCCAGGGGTCCGCGACTTGTGGAACCCCATGTCGAGGTGAAGGACGTGTTCGGCGAGGTCGGCCCGCATCTCGTTGGTCGCCGTCCAGCCGATCTGCTCGGCGACGTAGGTGGCGACGACGTTGAGGACCTGGTGGCCCACGGCGAGCAACGTGAAGCCGGCCGCGAGTGCGATGAGGTCGGTGAGCTCGGCATCCTCGGTGACCCGGTCGATGAAGGCGCGGATCAGCTGCGGGTTGATCACCTGGAACGCGATCCCCGTGAACAGCACCGCGCTCAGCAGCACCACGCGGGCGCGCAGGGGCCGCAGGTAGCGGGACAGCAGTCTGAGGTAGGAGCGGACGGGGATCACGGGGTGCCTCCGATGCGCACGCGACCGGGTCGCGTCGGGCGGGGGGTGAGGAACGGTGGTGGGCGCGTGGGCGCCCACCGGACGTCACGGCAGAGCCTGTGACGTCAGGCGGAAGCGGGTCGGTTCCTCAGCATCGGGACACCTCCGAAGGAGGGGTGATACCCGAAGGCTGCCAGTGGGAGGCAGAACTGTCAAGCGCTCGCGGTCGCGAGCAGTCGTTCCTCGGAGGCGGTGGAGGGCGTCGGCGCACCGGCGGAGATCCCGGGAGATGTCGTGTCTCGGTGCAGGTTCTCGAATCGCCGGTCTGCCGTCGTCACGGCCTGGTCGTCATCCCGGGCCCCTCACCTCCTACCTGCCCGGCACCCACGATCCATGACCCCTCGATGTGGCGATGGGGCCATCGGCCGTGCCACAGTGCCGATCCCGAGGCCTGAGCGGGCTCCCGTACACTCGGCCGGTGACCGAGACCCACGGCCCCGCCTGGCGCGCCGGCTTCGGCTCGCTGATGGCGGTGGCAATGGCGTCGGCGACGCTGCTGCTCACGTCTGTCGGGATCGTTGCCACCTTCATCATCGACGACCTCGGGATCTCCCGGGCGCAGCTGGGCATCCTCCTCGCGGCCAACTCCGTGATGGCCGCGCTCGGCTCTCCACTGGTGGGGCGCATCGTCGACGGGATGGGTGGCAAGCGGTCGGTCATCGTCGTGTTCGCCACGTCCGCCGTCGGCTTCCTCGGCATGGCCGTGTCGCCGGTCTACCTCCTCATGGCGGTGCCGATGGCGGTTGCCGCCCTGGGCCAGGCCGCCACGAACCCCGCCACGAACAAGCTCATCGCCGCCCTCGCGATGCCGGGCAAGCGCGCGTTGCTCACGGGGGTGAAGCAGTCCGGCGTGCAACTCGGCATCTTCCTCGCAGGCGTGACGCTGCCGTCCCTCGCCGGGACCATCGGGTGGCGGTGGGCCTTCGTCGCCGTCGCGGCGGTGCCCCTCGTCGCGATCCCCGTGTCGGCGCTGTTCCTACCGGGTGATCCGCCGGTTCGGCCGCTCGGAAAGCGCGCCGACCGCGCATCGCTCCCGCCGGCGATCACGGTTCTCGCCGTCTATGGAGCCCTCATGGGGTTCGGAGCGGCGTACACGTTCCTCGTGCCGCTGTACGTGGAGGAGTCGCTGGGCTTCACGCCGATCGTCGGCGGGCTCGCCGCCGGCTTGACCGGCCTGACGGCGGTCGTCGGCCGGATCGCCTGGGCGCGCTGGTCCGAACGTCATGGCCGGTTCTTCGTGTCGCTGCGCACGATCGCGGCGATGTCGGTGTTCGCCGCGCTGGCGTACGGCGCCGCCGGCTGGTGGGGCCCGCCCGGGCTCCTGTGGGTGGGGGTCGTCCTCACCGGAGTGTCCTCGTCGTCGTGGAACTCCGTGGCGAACCTGGCGGTGATGGCCGAGGCCGGCATCGAACGCGCCGGGCGGGGCTCGGGCGTGATGATGCTCGGCTTCCTCGGCGGTCTCGGAGTCGGGCCTCCCATCTACGGCTGGACGGTGGATGTGACGGGCTCGTACACCACGATGTGGCTGGTGGCCACGGCGTCGCTGGCCTGTGGCCTGGTCGTGGCCGCGACGTGGGCGGCGCGATCGGCGAGTACCGTCGGTTCATGACCGCTCCGACGCCGATCATCGACCGGGACCGCATCGGCACTCGGGTCGCCGAGATCGCGGCGGAGGTCGATGCGACCTACGCGGGCACCGAGGAGCTCGTCCTCCTCGGCGTGCTCAAGGGGTCGTTCGTGTTCCTTGCGGATCTCGCCCGTCACCTGACCGTGCCCCACCGGGTGGAGTTCATCGCCGTGTCCTCCTACGGGGAGGACGAGCGGACCCAGCACACCGGGGCGGTCCGCATGATCATGGACGTCCGCCACGACGTCGCCGACCAGGACGTGCTCGTGGTCGAGGACATCGTCGACACGGGTCACACGCTCTCGTACCTTCAGCGCCTGCTCGCCGCCCGCCGGCCGAAGTCGCTGCGCACCGTGACGCTCCTCCGCAAGCCCGATCGTGCCGAGGTCGACGTCGCGGTCGATTGGATCGGCTTCGACATCCCCGACGTCTGGGTCGTCGGCTACGGCCTCGACTGGCTCGAGCGGTTCCGCACCCTCCCCGACATCTGCGAGATCGAGCCCGAGGGCTAGGCCGGCCGCCGGCCTCTACTCCTCGTGCCAGCCGCGTTCCGCGACGCCGAAGGCCCGGAACCTCGCGATCGCGCCGTCGGGATGGACGTTGAGGCGCAGATGGGTCACCTCGATCGCCGGGAGGTCCTCGAAGGCGTGGGCGCGGTTCGGGGCGACTTCGACCTCCTCGACCATCGGGATCCAGTCGGCGTTCCAGAGATCGTCGGTCGAGATGCCGGGGGCCTCGACGCCCTCCACCGACACGGCCGCCGGGAGGTTGCCCGTGACGGCCGACGTGTCGACGACGATCCGGTTGAGGCGCCCGGGGCCGGCGAGCCTGACGACCGCCCAGTCGTTGCCGGGACCCCGGCGGCGCGGGGTCTCCCAGACGTCGTCGGCAGTGCGGGCGTCCGATCGGCGCAGCATCACGTTCGGGTCCCCGGCGCGGTGGCTGGCGTCGATGACCCGCGCACCGTGGGCGACGGCGGCCAGGTCGACCTCGACCGTCCTGTCGAAGAGACCGGGTCGGGGGACGGGCTCGCCGAGACATCGGAGCCTGGCGATCCCACCGTCGGGATAGGCGACGAGCCGCACGTGCGTGACCGGCGTCCCGAGAGAGACCGCGAAGACGTTCCGATCGTCGGCGGAGATGGCGGAATGGGTGACGACCTCCGACCACCGCGTTCGTGATCGGATGAGATCGACGATGTGGGGATCGTCCTCGAAGTAGGCCGCTTCGACGGAGATCCCCTCCGGGATGTCGGCGGTGACGTGGGACGTGTCGACGACCACCTGGCGCAGGATGCCGGGAAGTCCCAGCCTGACGATGGCCCACTCGTGGCCCTGCTCGCGTCGCCGCCGGGTCACCCATCCGTCGGTCCAACGGCCGCGATCGGTGACCCGGTTCGGCTCGGCGACGGGTGACTCGTCGCGGACGAGTCGCTCCTTCGGGGCGAAGAACTCGTCGGAGGCCTCGATGGCGCGTCCGCCGATGCCGGCGGTCGCGAGGTCGATGAGCAGATCGGTCACGCGGTCACAGTACGCGATCGCGTGCGTCCCACACGCGGCCCGGGCTCGTCGAATCGCGTCAGGGCCGAAGGTCCCATATACGGAATGTCGCATGCTATGGTCCCGCCAACTCCGATCCGGTGGCTGTCGAGGGGGCGGCTGTCGAGGAGCACTGGTGTCCCAGCGGAACGGGAAGGTCGCCAGGGACCCGGAGGTCCCCGCCGAACGACTCGGGCTGCAGGGCGCCCACAACACACGCCGTCCCCGACACCCGAAGCCGTGATGACCACGTTCGTTCGCCACCGCCACGCAGCCCTCTCGCCGCGTAGATCCCGCGTCCGCATCGGCGCCGTGCTCGTGGCTCTCGGCTTCGCCCTGGGGGGAACGGCCGCTCCCGCACTCGCCGTCGGCGATCTGACGGTCAACGGGGCCTCGGCGGAGGAGCGGATCCTCCTCGAGCAGCACTGGTCCCAGATCGTCGGAGCCTTCCCGGCCCAGGACGCCTGCCTGAGGGACCTGGAGGTCACCGTGGTGGACCGCGCCGAGGACTACACGAGCCGTGGCGGATCGATCATCGCCATCTACAACCTCCCGGGCACGATCTACATCGAGCACGACGCCGTCTTCAACGGCCGCACCGCGCTCCACGAGATGGCGCATCACCTCGACAGCGCGTGCGACTTCCACCAGACCGAGTACGGGGACGCCTTCCGGGTCGCTCAGGGCCTGCCTCTGGGCACGTCGTGGTACGAGGGGACGTCGTGGCACGACACGCCGGCCGAGGTCTTCGCCGAGGCGGTGCTGGCGGTGTTCGGGCTGACACCCAAGGTCGAGATCACCGCCGAGGCCCGGGCCCTCGTGGCGAAGTGGGCGGTCGAGGTGACGCGGCCGGTCGTCGTCGAGGTGGACACCCCGGTCGTGCTCGTGGACGGGTACGGGCGTTGGTGGCGGTATGGGCTGACGAATCGGGTTCCTGAGCCGTTCTACTTCGGGGACCCGGGTGATGTCCCGTTCATGGGGGACTGGGACTGTGACGGGATCGAGACCCCGGGT
>DATHYU010000240.1:0-2683 GCA_035458965.1 Acidimicrobiia bacterium
GAGTTTCTCGAAGGGTCCCGCGTCGGTGATGGTCGTGTTCAATGGTGCTCCTCAGCTGACGAACGGGCGCGCAGACGCCCGACTTGGGGTGACCGACGGGATTCGAACCCGCGACATCCTGGACCACAACCAGGTGCTCTAACCAAGCTGAGCTACGGCCACCATGTGGCGGAGCGCCCCCGGAGGGATTCGAACCCCCGACCAAGAGCTTAGAAGGCTCCTGCTCTGTCCACTGAGCTACAGGGGCGAGGGCTGTGCCGATGTTCGAGCGGGTGAAGGGAATCGAACCCTCACCACCAGCTTGGAAGGCTGGGGCTCTACCATTGAGCTACACCCGCCAGCGACCGCCAGATTAGCGGGTGCCCCCGTCGGGACGGCCGGATTCGAACCGACGACCCCCTGCTCCCAAAGCAGGTGCGCTACCAAGCTGCGCCACGTCCCGTCCCCGCATTCTCTCACGAGGGCGTTCCTGTCGTATGACATCGGCATCTTCGAGGCCATTGCCAAGCGAGACATCGATGAAGCCGACGACGGATGCCAGGCCTTTCGGGCAGTCCTCCCCCGAGCTTGGCGTGAGCCCTGGATTCCCTATACCCTTCCTCCGGGTCGCTAGCTCAATTGGCAGAGCATCGGGCTCTTAACCCGCAGGTTCTGGGTTCGAGTCCCAGGCGACCCACTCTCGAGGCGAACACAGACGTCCGTCCGCGTCATGCACCCCCGCCCCCCGTGCCATCCACGAGGCGCGCCCCAAGGGGCGAAGGTTCGAGTCCCAGGCGACCCACTCTCCGATGCGTCCGGACCACGCTTGCGACCCGGCCACCGGACCCGTACCGGTACCCTCGGTGCGACACGCGGGCGTAGCCGAATTGGCATAGGCGCCGGATTTAGGATCCGGTGGGTTTCATCCCGATGTGGGTTCGAGTCCCACCGCCCGCACTCCGTCTCCTTGCCGACCGCTGGTCTCCGGCGTCCCGCCCGCGAGAGCCCGGGCGTCGCCCGCCTGTCGGCCTCTTTACAGACTTCTCACGAAATCGACACCGGGTAGCGACGCGACCCCGCCATTCTTCGTATTCCAGCGACGAAGGAGCGATCGTGTACGACGGGTACGGGTACGACGTCGCACCACCGCCACCACCGCCACCCGCCGCCCCGCCGCGGCCCTGGCTGGCGGGTGTGGTCGGAGGACTCGTCGGTGCGGTCCTCGTCGGCGCGGTGTGGCTCGGTGCCACGCTCTTCGGTGCCGAGGACGATGCCGAGGCGATCTCGACCGCTGCGACCATCGCGGTGACGTCACCGACGACCGCGGTGACGACGACCACCACCCTCCCGCCGACGACCACCACGACCGTCACCGCCACCACCACGGCCCCGGTCATCGTCGCTCCCGACCTCGATGCGGGCGTCCCGAGCGTCGCCGAGACCGGCGCCGCCGTCGTGCCGACGATCGTCACCGTCGAGGTCGGCAACGCCAGCGACGCAGGCTTCCAGCGGTCGGGCAGCGGATCCGGCGTGATCATCGACGCCGAGGCGGGCTACATCGTGACCAACGACCATGTCGTCGCCGCCGGGTCGTCCTCGCAGGTCATCCTGTCCGACGGACGCATCTACTCGTCGACCCTGGTCGGCACCGACCCGTTGACCGATCTCGCGGTACTCCAGGTCGACGCCGGTGGACTGTCCGCCATCGAGTGGGGCGCCGCCGACGGCATGGTCGTCGGCGACACGGCGATCGCCGTCGGCAGCCCTCTCGGACTCGAAGGCGGGCCGTCGCTCACCGTCGGTGTGATCTCGGCCTTCGACCGCCAGGTCCAGACCGGTCCGACGGACGTGCTGTACGGGATGCTGCAGACCGACGCGCCGATCACGAACGGGTCGAGCGGCGGTGCCCTCGTCGACGCCTCCGGGCGCCTCATCGGCATCACGACGGCCGTCGGCGTTTCGGAGAACGGCATCGAGGGCATCGGATTCGCCACCCCCGTCGAGATCGTGCGTCGGGTCATCGACGAACTCATCGCCGAAGGCTCCATCTCGCATGCGTTCCTCGGCATCACCGGCACGACCGCCTTCAGCGGTCTCGGCGACGGAGGATCGGCGCCGGCGGGCGTGGAGGTCGTCTCCGTCGAGCCGGGATCCGCCGCGGACGCCGCCGGCCTGCAGGCCGGCGACATCATCACGTCGATCGACGGCATCCGCATCGACACGATGGAAGAGCTCATCCCGGTGCTTCGGCGGCTGTCCGTCGGTGAGGAGGTCGCCGTCGACATCGATCGCGACGGGACGACCGACACCCTGGCCGTGGTGCTCGGCGCCCGTCCCGTCTAGCGGCTCGCGTCTAGGGGACGATGAGCACCGGGCACGGCGAGTAGTGCGCCACCCGATCGGCCACGGAGCCCATCACGAGACGCTCGACGAAGCCGGCCCCGCGCCGTCCGACGACGAGCAGATCGGCATCCTGCTCACGCGCCACGTCCGCCAAGGCCGCCGCAGGCTCCCCGATCTCCTCCGTCGCCAGGTACTCGACCCCTTCGAGGTCGATGTTCGCCACGGTGACGTCGAGGATGCTCTGCTGCGCCTCGGTCATCGATGACGCCAACGCGTCGGCAGGCGGCGGCGAACCCACGATGCCCCACCAGCCCTCCGGCGGGCGAACCACCGTCACCAGGAACAGCTTCGCCCCGCGCTG
>DATHYU010000241.1:0-3364 GCA_035458965.1 Acidimicrobiia bacterium
GAGGCCGGCCAGCTGTTCGGAACCTCCGACCCCGAGCGCCTCGGGGCGGCGATCCTGCGCCGCGACGACCAGGAGCTCGTCCTCAAGCGCGGTGCCGGCCGGGCGTCGGCGCTCACCCGGCATGGGGAGGTGTCCGAGCGCGCCCTCGCCGTCGAGGTCGTCGACCTGAACGGCGCCGGCGACGCCTTCGCCGCCGGCTACCTCGCCGGGCACTGCTTCGGATGGCCGACCGATGCCCGGCTCCGCCTGGCCCATGTGCTCGGCGCCCGGGCCGTCGGCGTCACGGGGGACACGATCGGTCCGTTCACGCCGGAGGAACGGGCCGGCCTGACCCCCGAAGGCCTGGAACGGCGCTGGCACGACGTCGGCTGACGCCCGGCATCAGCTCCCCGATTCGAGGTCGAGCCGGCCGTCGAGCACCACGCCGCCGGACGCGTCGCGAAGCACCAGGCGGATCTCCCCGGGCGCCGCTGCGAGGGTCGAGGAGACGATCTCGCCCGCAGCGACGGCGTCGACGACCAGCTCCTCCTCGGCGACGACCACGCCGTCCGCCGTGAGCACGGCAGACATCTCGGCGCCCGGCATCAGACCGAAGACGGTGGCGTGAACGGCACCGTCGTCGGCCCGCAGATCGACGAGCACGTCCTCGGTTGCATGGGTGACGGCGCTCAGGCCGACGGTCGGTGCGTAGACGGCGTCGATCCGGATCTCCCGACCGGGCCCGATCTCCGTCCGCTCGAAGAACTCGCGGGTGAGGCCCGCCCAGAGCTCGATGTAGGGACGCGCCTCGTTCGGCGCCGCGAACGGGTCGAGGCCGTCGGTCTGGGGGTGGCCCCACGTCCAGATCTTCAGCCCCGGTGTGACCGAGCCGTCGCCGATGCGGAAGATCCCCTCGCCGGTCCCCTGATCGACGACTCCCCAGAAGGTGGTCCCGCGCATGTCGGGCCAGGCGTAGGCGATGCCGCGATCGACCCAGTTCTCGAACCGTCGGAGGCGGTCGAAGCGATAGACGTCGTCGGCACCGGCCTGCTGCTCGACGGCGGCGATCTCCGACCAGAACGCAGGGATGGTGATCGAATCCACCGGGGCGACGATCTCGGCATCCCGGGTGACCTTCGGGTCCGCCGGATCGGACCCGGGGGCCAGCGTCGCATTGGTCCAGTACTCGAAGGACACGACATCGTCGGTGGGGTTCCTGATCACGACCGATGTGTCCAGCGCCGCCCGTCCGGCGCGCAGGGTGATCGTGAATGTCACCTCGAGGCCACTGGCACGGGACCGATACTGCTTGGGGACGAACGGATAGAGCTTGTCGTCGACGAACGACATGGCGACCGTCACGGCGTCGTCCGACTCCTCGAGCACCTCGAAGTCCCACGGCAGGAACCAGGTCTTGCCGTGCTCGGGCTCGGGGAAGGTGGGGAAGATCCCGCCGTACACCATCAGCCAGTTGAAGTAGAAGACACCGGTGTCGATCTGATACGGCACGCCGAGCGGGTTGCGGTAGAGCTGTTCGTGTCCGGTCGACTTCGACACGATGGAAAGGATCCGCCCGCCGTACTCGGGGACGAGCGTGACCTCGAGGTGCTCGTTCTCGAGGATCCAGGTATCGAACGTGTGGGTCGTGCGGGTGACGCCGTCGTAGGAGCCGGGCACGATCGTGTTGAACGGCGAGAGCTCGAAGGCATACGTCTCCCACGTCACCTGCGACCGCCGGAGCAGGACCGGAGGTTCCCCGTCCGGGTCGGGCGCAGTCGTGGTGGCGACAGCGGTCGTCGTCGGCACGGTCGATGGCGCGGCCGTCGAGGAGGGGCCCGCCGACGGCGAGCGGCCGCACGCGGCCACCACGAGCGCGACGGCGACGATCACAGCCATCTGAGGAACGGGTCGGCGCACCCGGTGAACCTAGCGACCGACCGAAGGCGCGACGACCACCGATTCAGAACAGCCGGAGGACGTCGCTCTCGAGATCGCGCAACTCGTCGTAGTCGACCTCGACCCACCCGATCCCTCGATCGCCGGCCAGCGTCCGCGCCTGCGGGACGACCTGGGTGGCGACGAGCACGCCGCGGACCGGTGCCAGCGTCGCATCGCGATTGAGGTACTCGAGGTAGCGCGTGAGCTGCTCCACCCCGGCGATCTCGCCCTTGCGCTTGATCTCGACCGCGACGACCTGGCCGCCGTCGTCACGGCACAGCAGGTCGACGGGACCGATCTCCGTGAGGTACTCCCGCTCCAGGAGCGACAGGCCGTTCTCGATGGCCTGCGGTTTCTCGGCGAGCAGCTCCTGCAGGTTCGCCTCGACGCCGTCCTTGGTGAGCCCGGGATCGACGCCGAGGTCGTGGAAGACGTCGGAGAGGATCTCCTCGATCCGAACGACCAGGACCTCGCCCTTGGGGTTCGTCACCCGCCACTCCCCATCGCTCTCCTCGAGCGTGTTGGGAGCGTTCATCCAGTTGAGGGGCTTGTAGGCGCCGCCGTCGGCATGGATGGCGACGCACCCGTCGGCCTTCACCATGATCAGCCGGGTCGCCATCGGCAGATGGGCCGACAGGCGACCGGAATAGTCCACCGAGCAGCGGGCGACGACGAGACGCATGACGGGCGAGCGTAGAGCGATCTGCACGTCTGGGGGAGGTGGCGACGATCCCGGGACGTCGACCGGCACCTGGCCACGGGATGCTCTCGGGGCCACGGGATGCTCTCGGGGCATCCGGCCGCCCGCAACGCATCCGCGCCTCGCGCCGAGAACCGCAGCTTCCGCTTCGGGGTCTAACCCGGCTCCTCGACGATCCGCCCGAGCACGTCGGTCTGGCCCGTGTGGAACGAGTCGTGCATGAGGAACCGCAGGATCAGGTATCGGAGGTCATGGTTGGATCCCTCGACCGGGGCCGCCAGCTCGTCGGCCGTGAGGCCGTTCAGCGTCGCCTGCAGGCGCGGCAGCTGCCGGCGGAGGTGCTCCACCACGTCGCCCACACCGAGCACCTCGGGGCCGAGCCCGACAATGGGCTCCGAGCCCATGTCGTATCGGGCGAAGGCCCCCTCGTGCAGCTCGGGCGCCACGCCCAGGCGGACCAGGAGCCGGTCACGGCTCTGGGCGATGTGGCCGAGGATCCAGTTGAGGGAGTTGATCCCGTGACCGCCGGTGCCGACGGATGCCTCGTCCGAGATCCCGGCGACCTGCGCCTCGATGAGACGGAGGTTGTGGGCGAAGGCCCGGGCGATGTCGCCCATCGGACGGCGTTCCTCCATCAGATGACCCGGTCGCTCTTCCCCGAGACCTGACGGAGCACGTCGGTCTGGCCTGTGTGATAGGTGTCGTGGAAGTACTGGAACTGGATTCGCTGGAGGAGCGTCACCTCCC
>DATHYU010000242.1:0-3160 GCA_035458965.1 Acidimicrobiia bacterium
TGGCCGCCGTCATGGCCGCCTTCGTGATGCTGGTGCCGCACCTCGTCGTCCACGACTACTCGATGGAGGCGATCTCGCTCATCGACACCGTGTTCGGGGAGGAGACCCTTCCGCCCCTCGCCGAGCGCGAGCAGGATCTGCTCGCCTCGGGGGTGACGGAGGAGGATCTCGGTCCGCCGGCTCCCACGACCACGCAGGCCCCGACGACCACGCAGGCCCCGACGACGACGCAGGCCCCGACGACGACGGAGGCCCCGACGACCACGACCTCCTACGTCCCGACCGAGCCCGATCCGATCGTCTACCCGGAGCTCGCCGACCTGGTCGTCGATGTCGAGCTCCGGTCGTTCGGCGACACCTACACGGTCCTGCTCGCCGGCGGCGATTTCGGGCCCGGCCGCCGCGATCTCCGCACCGACGTGATGATCGTGGCCCACCTCGACCTGACGGCCGGGAAGGTGAGCCTCATCAGCATCTCCCGCGAGCTGACCCAGGTCCCCCTGCCCCGATCCTTCTCCCGCTACGACACCATGCTCAACGTGCAGTCCTGGGCCGAGCGGGCGGCGTGGGAGAAGGAGGCCGCTGCGGCCATCGCCGAGGGGCTCGAGCCGCCGCCGGAGCCGACGGGTCAGGTCGAGGAGCCCTGTGATTGCTACTTCGACCGCATCAACTACCTCCACGTCCACACCGCCAACTGGGTGCGGACCTTCCCGGAGGCTCCCGATCCCGGGATGGAGGCGCTCCGCCAGACGCTTTCTCTGTTCCTGGACCTCGAGATCGACTCCTACGTCCTCGTCGACTTCGCCGGGTTCGTCGACCTCGTCGACGCGATCGGCGGCGTCGAGGTGACGGTCACCGAGGCGATGAACGTCGGGTACTCGCCGGCCAAGGAGGGCGAGGAGCCGGTGCGGATCAACGTCGAGCCCGGTGTGCACGTGCTCGATGGCCGCCAGGCCCTCGCCTATGTGCGCAACCGGACGGGCTCGAGCGACAACGAGCGGATGCGGCGTCAGCGCTGCATGATCCGCGAGCTCGCCTCCCAGACCGACGCGTCGACCCTGTTCTTCAACTTCGGCGCGATCGCGAAGGCGATCCGCGACAACACGACGACGACGCTGCCGCTCGAGATGCTGCCCCAGATCATCCAGGTGATCGGCGGCCTCGGCACCGACGACATCGGCACGCTCGGGATCACGAGCTGGGGCTACAACAAGGCGCTCAACTACCGCGGGCTGCCGGTCGTGGACACCGGGCGGGTGCGCAACGCCGTCCACGATCTCATCACCGGTGTCTCCGCCGGCGAGACCCTCGGCGCCGCCGAGGACGAATGCGCCGCTCTCGACGTCATCGGACCGTGAAGGTCCACTCGAAGGAGCCGGGAGCCGGCCGCCCGAACGTCGTGTCCCAGGCGACGAACACGGTGTGGTCGCCCGCCGACCAGCCCGGGATCACGCTGAAGGCGTCCGGCTGCCACGTTCGGATGCCGGTGGCCTCGGTGACCCCGATCTCGTCTTCGGGGATGCGGACGCCGTCGACGGCCAGCTCGAAGGAGTAGCCCACCGGCAGGTCGACCTCGACCGCGGTCTGGCGGACCACGATGTCGCCGGGGAGCGGGAACAACCCCTCGAGGGGATCGGGCAGCGCGAACTCCTCGCCGGCGGGCCAGAACGCGACGAGCACGGCCACGAGCGCGGCGAGCGACAGGCCGAGCCCGGTGTACACGAGCCGGTAGCGGGAGGCGTCCACCCGGCGATGGTACGGCCGAGCACGCCGGTACCCGGCACCGCCGCCACTACCGTTGCGACGATGCACGTCAATCCGGTTCTCGACCGCCTCGGGACGTACCCGATCGCCGAGATCCAGGAGCGCGCCAGGGCCATGCGCGACGCCGGGGAGCCGCTCATCGATTTCTCGATCGGCGACCCTCGCGAGCCGACGCCCGGGTTCATTCGCGACGCCCTGAAGGCGGCGGTGCCCGACGTGTCGCAGTATCCGACCGTCGCCGGCCTGGGGGATCTGCGGGAGGCGGTCGCCGCCTACCTGCGGCGCCGCTTCGGCGTCGAGGTCGATCCCGACACCCAGATGATCCCGACCACGGGCTCCAAGGAGGCCGTGTTCTCGACGGCCCTCGCCTTCGTCGACCGGGACGGGGGCGACGCCGTGGTGTACGGGGCGCCCGGGTACCCGGTCTACGAGCGCGGGGCGATGTTCGCCGGGGCCGAGGCGGTGCCGATCACCCTCGGCGGCGACTTCGTGCTCCGGGCGGGCGACGTGCCCGTGGACGTCTGGGACAGGGCGCGCCTCGTGTGGGCGTGCACCCCCCACAACCCGACCGGTGCCGTCACCGGTCGGGACGACCTCGCCGACCTGCTGGCCGCGTGCCGCGAGCACGGGGCGCTGCTGCTGTCCGACGAGTGCTACGCCGACCTGTACGAGGAGGATCCCCCGTCATCGGTGCTCGAGGTCGCCGGTCCGGGGGCCGCAGGCACCCTCGCGTACTTCAGCCTGTCGAAGCGGTCGGGCATGACCGGCTACCGCAGCGGTGTCGTGGTCGGCGACGCCGAGGCGATCGCGACGCTGCGGCGCCTGCGCACCTCCACCGGGACCGCCCCGGCGGAGTTCGTCCAGGCGGCCGCCACCGCCGCGTGGTCCGACGACGACCATGTCGCGCAGCGGCGGCGCATCTTCGCCGAGAAGCGGCGGGTGCTGCGGCGGGCGTTCGAGGGCTTCGAGATCGTCGGCTCCCGGGCCGGCATCTACCTGTGGGTGGCGGTCGGGGACGACGTGGCGGTGACGAAGCGACTCCTCGAGCGAGGAGTCGTGGTGTCGCCGGGCCGGGCCTTCGGTCCGGGTGGAGAAGGATTCATCAGGTTGGCGCTCGTGCCGACCGTGGAGGACTGCAAGGCGGCCGTGGAGGTGGTGCAGGCGTGTCTGGCGAGGTGACCGACGACAGGGTCCTCATCGAGGAGGCGTATCGCGACCTCGACCGTCTCGACGTGGCGGCCGAGGCGGTGGAGCGGACCATCGCCCGGCTGGATGCCGGTGAGGTGCGCGTCGCCGAGAAGCTCGACGGCGAGTGGGTGGTGAACGAGTGGGTGAAGGAGGCGATCCTCCTCTACTTCCGCCTGGCCACGCTCCAGGTGATGGATGCCGGGCCCCT
>DATHYU010000243.1:0-13950 GCA_035458965.1 Acidimicrobiia bacterium
CCGCCGGCTGGCATCATTGGCAGAGGTCAGAAAGTCCATCGTGCTCGTCTACGTCGTCGGAGGGTTCATCGTGGTTCCCCTCATCGGCGTGCTGGTCTTGCAGTAAGGAGGCACCGACGTGGTCCTTGAATTCTTCAGAGGTGGATCGGAGGGTGGTCTCGAGCAGATCGCCGCGAGCGTCGCCGAGATGCTCACCGAGTGCCGTCACACCTTCGACCTCGCCGCCGGTGCCGTGTTCGGGGGAGGCGACCCCGCGGCCGTCGGTCCCGAGATCCGGTCGACGGACCGAGGGGTGAACAAGCGCGAACGCGCGGTCCGCAAGGCGCTCGTGGTCCACGTGAGCGTGCATGGCACCCGAACGGACCTGCCGCTGGTCCTCACCACGATGAGCATCGTCAAGGACGCCGAACGGATCGGCGACTACGCCAAGAACGTCTGGGATCTGGCGAACGCCGGGGTCGACTTCAGCGGGGATCCCGATATCGATCGGCTCAAGGAATTCCGCAACCGGACGTCGCGTCTGATCGCCGAGACGGCCAGGATCTTCTCGGATCGCGATGCGGTGGCCGCCCACGAGTTGATCCAGCAGGCCGACGTCTGGCAGGACGAGTACGACGTGTACATCGACGAGCAGGTGGAGTCGTCCGAGCCGGCCCGCATCGCCGTCCCGCGGGCACTGCTGGCGCGGTACCTCAAGCGAATCACCGCGCACGCCGTGAACGTGCTGACGTCACTGGTGATGCCCCTGCACCGCCTCGACTACTACGACGAGGACAAGGCCGACCGCTAGGGCGTCGGGAGTCCGAGGTGTGTCGATCCCCGGCGTCGGCGGTCAGAGCACCTGCGACAGGAACGACCTGCATCGGTCCGTCCTCGGGTTCTCGAAGACCGCGGCGGGGACGCCTTCCTCGACGATGACGCCTTCGTCCATGAAGAGCAATCGGGTCCCGACCTCCTTTGCGAACCCCATCTCATGGGTCACGATGATCATCGTCATGCCGTCTTCGGCGAGATCCTGCATGACGGTGAGCACCTCGTTGACGAGTTCCGGATCGAGGGCCGAGGTCACCTCGTCGAACAGCATCATCTTGGGCTTCATCGCGAGGGCTCGGGCGATGGCCACCCGCTGCTGCTGACCGCCCGAGAGCTGGGAGGGGAACGACTCGGCCTTGTCGGCGAGCCCGACATGGGTGAGCTGCTCCAGGCCACGCTCACGCGCCTCGTCCGCCCCCAGGCCGAGGACCTTGATCTGAGCCAGCGTCACGTTGTCGATGACCTTGAGGTGGGGGAACAGGTTGAACTGCTGGAAGACCATCCCCATGTGCGTCCTGGCCTCGTCGAGATCGGTGCGCACGTCCGTGAGGCGGGTCCCGTCGAACCAGACATCGCCCTCGGTCGGCTCCTCGAGGAGGTTGACGGTGCGCAGGACGGTGGACTTCCCGGACCCCGACGGGCCGATGAGGACGACGACCTCCCGCGGGTCGATGGACAGATCGATGCCCCGCAGGACGTAGTTGGTCCCGAACCACTTGTGGATGCCGTGGAGCCGGATGAGCGAGCCGTCGTCGTTCATGAGGTCACCCGATCACACTCGTGAGCCCGCTGCGCATCCGTTTCTCCACGATCGTCACGATCCGCACCATCGGGAGCGTGATGATGAGGAACCCGATCGCCGCCCCGAGGAAGGCCGTGGCGTCGAACGTCGACGAGTAGATGTCCCGGCCCGTGCCCAGCAGTTCCTTCTCGGCGAGGGTGAGGCCGAGCACCGATACGAGGGACGTGTCCTTGATGAGGATCACGAACTCGTTGAGCAGCGGCGGGATCACCCGCCGGATCGCCTGGGGCACGATCACGTATCGAAGCGATTGGAGATACGACAGGCCGAGGCTCCGGGAGGCTTCGATCTGGCCCCGCTCGAGCGACTGGATGCCGGCTCGATACACCTCCGACGAGTACGCGGCCAGGTTCAGGCCGAGCACGAAGATCGCCACACGGTATGGCCCGGTCCCCAGCAACGGGCTCAGGAAGTCCTCCTCGGTGAAGAACCCGAGTTGGAGTGCCGGCACGAAGCCGATGCCGAAGAACGTGATCTGCCAGATGAGAGGCGTGCCACGGAAGAAGTTGACGTAGACGCGCGCCGGTGCCCGGACGACCGATCTCGAGGACATGAGGAACACGGCGATCACGAGCCCGAGCCCGAACCCGACGGCGGCTCCGGAGAGCGACAGCCGCAGGGTGTTCCAGCCGGCTCGAACGAAGCTCGGCAGTTCCGAGATGGCGGCGAGACGTCCGAACAGCACGACGATCGCCACCGAGACCGCCCCGATGACGGGGGAGGTGAAGCCCAGAGCCGCCGCGGATCGGGAGAGGTGGCGGCGCGCGTACATCACCCCGTAGACGATGACGAAGGCGGCCGCCGCCCAGGCCATGGTCCACACGACGATCGAGCCGATCTCGTCCTGGAAGGCGTCCGATGTGACCCCCAGGTTCTCGCCGAGCAGCCGGAAGTCCAGGAAGTTCCGGGCGAACCGCTCGACCTCGGTGCCCCGGAACCATTCGAGGATCGCGGCGAGGACCACGGCCTGGACGGCGAGAACGGCACCGGCGAACGTCGCCTCCCGCGCCGGGTTCGTCGGCATCGAGCGATACCGGATGAAGCCGATGGCGGCGACGACCAGGCCCGAGAGCACCGTGATGGCGGCCACCTGCCCGAGGCCCGAGCTCGTGAGCCCATCGACCAGCGGGGTGACCGTCGAGCATTCGCTCGCACGGGCGCCCTCGGGGCACTCCTGGGTCCATCCGAAGGCGTTGAGCACCAGGATGACGCCGAGCGAGAAGAACCCGAAGACGCCGATGCCGGCGAAGAGGACTGCACGCGAAAGTGGCGTCTGGTTTGCGAAGAACCATCGCGGCCCGCGATCCGGGGGCTCGCGGTGGGCGACTTCGATCATCCCATCTCCCTCCCCGGCGCATCCTACGCCCATCGTCCTTCGGCGCGCCGGTGCCCGCGGCGGCCTCGCGTCGATGGAGCCGGAGATCTCCTCCGTCGGGAGGGCACGACGATGCGGGCCAACGATCCGCCGCGCCGTGCCGGGATCCCGGAGCCCGCCACCCGGTCCCTCGCCGCCGAGGTCGTTGGTGCGATCGTGGCGGTCGGTCGAGCCGTCACCGACGAAGTGAGCGCACCCGGACGGCCCGAACCGGCCACTGGCCGACGGTCAGTCTCCCCGCAGCGCCTCGAGCTCGCGATGGAGCTCTTCTGGGAGATGGAACCATCGGAGGTGCTCGAAGTCCTCGTCGACGACGACGGGAGGCGGTGGCTCGTCGCCGGGTCTCGCCGCGTCGAGGATCGACCGGGCCTCGGCGAGGTAGGTCGCCAGGGCGCCGGCGGGCGCGGTCCGGCGGCGGCTGGGGTAGGCCATCCCCGCCGCCTCGTAGTGGATGTCGCCCAGGCTGAAGGGTGCGTCCCCGGGAAGGTCGTGGTGACGCCAGAGCCCGCTCAGCGGCTCGAAGTCGTACCGGGGGAGCAGCTTCCACCCGTGCTCGGCGACGAGTTGGACGGCGTCGATCACGTACTGGAACGTCTCCTCGGAGATGAAGTAGTTGAAGTTGACCCGCACCCAGCCGGGCTTGATCCCCTCGCAGCCCCGGCCGATCTCCCGCGCGAACTCCTGGGAGGTCTCGATGTCGATCCCCAGGAGGCGGTGACCGTACGGACCGGCGCACGAGCAGCCACCGCGGCTCTGGATGCCGAACAGGTCGTTGAGCAGGGCGACGACGTAGTTGTGATGCAGATACCGGCTCCCGTGGCGGATGGTGAACGAGACGATCGAGAGCCGCCGGGCGTCGTGGTTGCCGAGGACCTGGATGTCGGGGTTCTCCGACCACGAGGCGATCGCGCGGCGGATGAACGACTCCTCGGCCTCCCGGATGACCTCGATGCCCACAGCCTCCTTGAGCTGGAACACGAGCCCGGCGCGGATCGACCCGACGATGTTCGGGGTGCCGCCCTCCTCGCGATGCTCGGGATCGGCGAGGTAGTGATGGTCGTCGGCGCTCACGTACCACACCGTTCCGCCGCCGGGGACGGCCGGGACGCGGTTGTGCAGCAGGTCCTTGCGGACGACCAGGATGCCCGGGGTCCCCGGGCCGCCGATCAACTTGTGCGGTGAGAGGAAGATCGCGTCCTTGTACGTGAGCGGATCACCGCCGACCACCGGGCCCATTCGGACGTCGACATACGGCGCCGCCGCGGCGAAGTCCCAGAACGAAAGGGCGTCGTGGCGGTGCAGGAGCGCAGCGATCGCGGCCGTGTCGGAGATGATCCCGGTCACGTTCGACGCCGCCGAGAACGTCCCGATCTTCAGCGGACGATCCGCGTGGGCGAGCAATTCGACCTCGAGACGGTCGAGGTCGATGTGGCCGTCCGCGTCCTCGGGGATGGTCACCACGTCGCAGATCGACTCCCGCCACGGCAGCTCGTTCGAGTGGTGCTCGAACGGGCCGATGAAGACGACGGGCCGCTCGCCGGGAGGGATCCGGTCCGACAGCCCGTACCGGTCGTCCAACTCCGCAGGGATCCGCAGGCCGAGGATGCGGATCAGGTGGTCGATGGCGCCCGTCGATCCGCTCCCGCAGAAGATGACGGCGTGCTCGTCGTCGGCCCCCATGCAGCGGCGCACGATCTCCCGGGCCTCCTCGCGCAGGCGGGTGGTCTGCAGGCCCGTGCCCGAGGACTCGGTATGGGTGTTGGCGTAGAGGGGAAGGACGACGTCGCGGATGTAGTCCTCGATGAACCCGAGGGCACGGCCCGAGGCCGTGTAGTCCGCGTAGGTGACCCGCCGCGGGCCGAAGGGCCCGTCGACGGCGTCTTCGGCCCCGACGACCGAGTCGCGGATGAGCGCGAGCAGATCGCTCATGGGAGCGGATGGTAGGAGAAGCAGACGGCAGGCGGCAGACCGCTGCCTCAGACGACGGACGCGCCTTCGCCCGACTCGATCCCGCCGGCGGCCCAGGCGTCGTGGCCGGATGCCCGGAGTGACGCGATCGCGTCCGCGGGCTCCGGGGTGATCACGAGGAAGCCGGCGCCCATGTTGAACGTTCGGAACATCTCGTCGCGCGCGATGCCGCCGATGCGGGCCACGGCGCCGAACACCGGCGGCGGCGCCCACGTGGCCGTGTCGACGACCCCGCGGCACCCCTCGGGCAGGATGCGGCCGAGGTTTCCGGCGATGCCGCCGCCGGTGACGTGGACGAGGCCGGTGACGGCCACCGTCTCGAGGAGCCTGCCGATCGCCGGGGCGTAGATCACCGACGGGTCGAGGACGGCCTCGGCGACGGTCCGGCCGTCCTCCGCCAGCACGTCGTCGAGGCCGATCGTCGAGAGGACCGCGGTCCTCACGAGGGAGAAGCCGTTCGAGCGGAGGTTCGGGCTCGCGACGGCCACGATCGCGTGGCCGGGGGCGATCGCCGACCCGTCGACGACGCGGCCCTCGTCGACGACGCCGAGAGCCGTCCCGGCGAGGTCGAACTCGTCGGGCTCGAGGATCCCGGCGTGCACGGCCGTCTCCCCGCCGAGGAGGGCGATGCCCGCCGACCGGCAGGCCCGGGCCACCGAGCCGATGATCGACCCGGTGAGGCGCTCGTCCATCGTGCCGACGGTGAGGTAGTCGGTGAGCGCGATGGGCCGGGCCCCGGCGGCGGCGAGGTCGTCGGCGCACATGGCGACGAGGTCGAAGCCGAGGCCGTCGACCCTCCCGGCGCGCCGTGCCACCTCGGCCTTCGTCCCGACCCCGTCGGTGCTCATCATCAAGACGGGCCGCTCGAGGCCCGCCGGCATGCGGATGCCGCCGGCGAACCCGCCGAACCCGCCCACCACCGAGTCGTCCCACGTGGCCGTGACGTCGCCGGCGATGCGCCCGACGAGGCGGTCGGCGGCATCGAGATCGACGCCGGCGTCGCGGTAGGTGCTCACGAGGAGCCTTCGAGGACGAACTTCCCCTCGCCGATCTCGGTCGGGTACTCGCCGGTCAGGCAGGCGGCGCAGAAGGGATCGCCCTCGGTGGCGGTGGCCCGCATGAGGCCCTCGATCGTCAGGTAGGCGAGGGAGTCGACGTCGAGGTGCTCCTGGATCTCGTCCACCTCCATGTGGGCGGCGAGGAGCGAATCGCGATCGGACGTGTCCATGCCGTAGAAGCACGGCCATCGGTACGGCGGGGAGGAGATCCGCAGATGGACCTCGATGGCACCGGCGTCGCGAACCATCTGGACGAGCTTCTTGGTGGTCGTGCCGCGAACGATGCTGTCGTCGACGAGGACCACGCGGCGGCCCTCCAGGCTGGACCGAATGGGGTTCAGCTTCATCCGGATGCCTCGTTCCCGCAGCGACGGCGCAGGGTCGATGAACGTGCGGCCGATGTACCGGTTCTTGACGAGCCCGTCGACGTAGCGGATCCCCGACGTGGCCGAGTAGCCCTGGGCGGCCGGGATGCCCGACTCGGGCACCGGCACGACGACGTCGGCGTCGGCGGGCGCCTCGTCGGCGAGGATGTGGCCCATCGCCCGGCGCACCCCGTGGACGTCCCGGCCGTAGAGCAGGGAGTCGGGACGGGCGAAGTAGACGAACTCGAACACGCACAGCCGCGGCTCGGCGGGTGGGAAGGGCCGGTGGCTCCTGATACCCGACGCGTCGATGGCGATCATCTCTCCGGGCTCGATCTCGCGTACGAACTCGGCGCCGACGATGTCGAACGCGGCCGTCTCCGAGGCGACGACCCAGCCCCGTTCCAGGCGGCCGAGGGACAGCGGACGGAACCCGCGGGGGTCGCGGACGGCAACGAGATGGCCCTGATCCATGACGGCGAGGGAGAAGGCCCCTTCGAAGGTCGGGAGCACCTCGAGCATCGCCCGTTCGAGCTCGCGTCCGTCGGAGCGATTCGTGTCGACCGCCCGGGCGATCGCCTCCGTCATCAGCTCGGAGTCGGAGCTGGCTCCTACGTTGCCGAGCCGTTCGGCCAGGGCTCGGGTGTTCGTGAGGTTCCCGTTGTGGGCCAGGGCGACTCCCGTGTGGGCGATCTGGCGATAGGCGGGCTGCGCGTTCTCCCACACCGAGGAGCCGGTGGTCGAATACCGGGTGTGCCCGACGGCGATGTGCCCCTGGAGTGCGCTGAGCGACGACTCGTCGAAGACCTGGGTGACGAGGCCGAGATCCTTGAAGACCGTGACCGTCTCACCGTCGGAGACCGAGATGCCGGCGCTCTCCTGGCCTCGGTGCTGCAGCGCGAACAGACCGAAGTAGGTCAGCCGGGCGGCGTCGGAGCCGGGGGCGTAGATCCCGAAGACGCCACAGGCCTCTCCGGGACGGTCCAGTGCGGGGTCCACCCGCGGGAGGGTAGTGCGGGACTCCCCCGTGGTCAGAAGAAGATCACGACGCCGAGGGCGGCGAGCGCCACCAGCGCCGCCGCGGCGACCCGCGCCCCTTGGGAGCTCGTGCCCCGGAGCGGCGTGTGGTCCCAGGCGAACGCGATGGCGGCTCCTGCGACCAGGCCGCCCACGTGGGCCTGCCAGGCGATGTTCGGCACGAGGAACGGGAGGGCGAGGTTGATGGCGAGCAGCACGCCGAGCTGTCCGAAGACGGCCCGGCCCGCAACGGTGTGCCGTTGGCGGTAGGAGGCGGCGAAGAGGGCGCCGAACAGGCCGAAGATCGCCCCTGAGGCACCCACTGCCGGAGCGAGGCCGCCGAGCAGGTAGTACGCAGCGCTCCCGGTCAGCCCCGAGGCGACGTACAGGGTGGCGAACGCCGATGTCCCGAACCGGCGTTCGAGCACGGGTCCGAACAGCCAGAGGGCCCACATGTTGAAGAGGACGTGCATGATCGACCCGTGTAGGAAGGTCGCGGTGAACGCCCGCCACCACTCGCCTCCGGCGATGCCGAGGATCACCTCGGTCCGGGAGATCCGCACGGTCTCGTTGAACTGGGCTCCGCCGAGGAAGAGCTCGCGGTCGATCGTGGCGCTCAGGAGGCCGAGGAGGAAGATCCCGACGTTCACGGCGATCAATCCCACGACGAGAGGCGTCGCCTGGCTCGACGCCACCGTGCGGCGGGCGTCGATCACCTGGCCGCGGCCCTCCGGCTTGGCGCACTCGGGGCATTTCTGGCCGACGGCGGCGTCGTGGGAGCACTCCACGCAGATGGGCCGACCGCAATTGCTGCACGCCAACCGGGTCGCCCGGTCGGGGTGGCGGTAGCAGGTGGTTCCGGTCCCCGTGCTCACCCGGCGGACGGTAGTGGCGGCGCCCACCTACCGAGCGGGCCGCCGCTCAGTCCTCGAAACCCGATCCCGGACGGTAGACGCTGCCGTCGTCCGTCCGGTATTGCTCGTCGTGCTTGATGAGCATGGTGTCGGAGTAGAACACGGCGCCGTCCCATCGGCCCTCGACGACGACGCCGATCTCCTCTGCGAAGAGCTGCGACGGCGCCCCTTCGTGGCGGACGGCGACGGCGGTCGTGCCGTCGCCGATCTCGAAGGCGACGGAGTCGGTCTGCTGGACGACGGTTCCGGCGACGACCTGCCCGCCGAGGCGGAGGCGGCCGTCTCCCACCGGCTCGGCCTGGAGCTCCGTCGGCGTCTTGAAGTAGACGAGGCTGTCGTTGAGGAGCCCGAAGGCGAGGTACCCGACGAGAACCGCGATGAGCCCGATCGCCGGGATCAGGAACGCTCGATATCGCCTCATGGGGACGCCTGCTCCAGGTTCCGACGCGCCCGCCGGAGGCGGCTCAGCGTCCAGAGCCCGTACAGCACGATCGCTCCGTACGTGGCCGAATAGCCCAGCGAGACCCACCCCCACTCAGACATCGTCGCGCCCCACGTCCTCGAGGTCGGGAACGGTGACCGCCTCGCCGGCGACGGCGGTCGATGCGGCGAGATACGCGTCCTCCACGTCCTCCTCGATCCGGCTCAGGTCGATCCGCCGGTTGACGAGCGCCAGGTACACGAGCGTGAAGGCGAACAGCGAGAAGAGAAGTGCCGACACGTACGGGGGATCCATCTGGATGTCTCCGGGCCGGACGAGGCTCGGCGGCTGGTGAAGGGTGCGCCACCAGATGACCGAGAAGTGCACGATCGGGATCTGCACGATGGCGAGCACGCCGAACACGGCCGAACGTCGTGCTCGGAGGTGTCGATCGGGGATGGCCCTGCGGAGGGCGACGTACCCGAGGTACACGAAGAACATCACCGCCGTGAGCACGAGCCGGGCGTCCCAGGTCCACCAGACACCCCACGTCGGTTTCGCCCAGACCATGCCGAGGAGGATCGCGAGGCCGGTGAAGAACACTCCGACCTCGCCCGACGCTCCGGCGCGACGGTCCCATTCGAGGTTCTTCGTGATGAGGTACGCGGCACTGGCGACGAGGGTCACGACGAAGGCGACGTAGGCCAGGAAGATCGACGGCACGTGGACGAACAGCATCTTCGAGAGGTGCCCCTGGACCTGCTCGGCCGGCACGGCCAGCCCGAGGGCGAGCGCGAACCCCATCGCCGAGATCGCCGAAATCTCGAGCATCCGTCGCTTGGTCACCGTGAGGCCTCCTCCAAGGGCCGGGCGCTGAGAACTCCCGCCACGGCCAGGATCAGGTCGAGGGCGAGCAGCAACACTACCCAGCCGCCGATGGAGACCCGAAGGCGGAGCCCCTCGAGTGCTTGCGTCGCGCTCAACAGCAGGGGGATCGCCAGCGGTGCGACCAGGAGCGGAACGAGGGACCGGCCGGTCGTCAGGCTGACGGTGAGCCACCCGGCCAGCGTGCCGAGCAGGCCGAGCCCGACGGCGAACATGGGCAGCAGTCCGACCATGGCCAGCCATCCCCACCCCGAGATGTCGGGGCTGTAGAGCGCTCCCGCCACAGGGAGCAGGACCGCCTCGAAGAGCAGGAGGAGGGCCGTCGTGGCGATCGCCTGGCCGGCGAACCTGGCCGCCGGGTCGATCCCCAGCAGGCCGAGGAGGTCCCGCTGCGGAGCCCCGTCCGTGGCGCTCTGGCGGAGGGCCACCATGATCCCGAAGATCAGCACGACGACCCAGTACATCCCGGGCCCGACGCGGGCGAGGAGGGGCCGGTCGGTTCCGATGGCGAGCGGCACGAGCAGGAGGACGACGGCACCGAAGGGGGCCGTGATCAGGAGGACCTCACCGGTCCTGACCTCGGCCACGATCTCCTTGCGGGTGACCGCGAGCGCCTGACGCCAGAAGCCGGTGGTCATGGGCCGGGCACCAGGTGTCCGTCGGCGGTCGTGTAGGCCCGGTCGACGATGGTCGCCGCCCGTCTCGCGTCGTGGGTGACGAACACGACCGCTCCGCCCCGGCCCGTGGTCCGCCGGGCGAGCGCCGACACCAGGTCGGACGCGAGCGGGTCGAGGCCGGCATGGGCTTCGTCGAGGAGGAGCAGGTCGGGCTCGGTCAGGAGGACGCGCGCGAACTCGGCGCGTCGCTGCATGCCGTGCGAGCACTGATCGACACGCCGGTGCCGGGCGCCTGCGAGCCCGACCTTGGCCAGGACCTCGGTGACGAGATGGTCCGGTCGTCCGGTGATCGAGGCGACGAAGGCCGTGTTCTCCTCGAGCGTGAGTTGGGGGTACAGAGCCGGCGTGTGGCCGATGAGACCGATCCGTCCCCTGACGTCGAATCGCTCCGAGCCGAAGAGGTCGGCGCCCAGGACCCTGCCGCGTCCTTCGGTGGGGGCGAGGAGGGTCGCGGCGACCCGGAGGAGTGTCGTCTTGCCCGATCCGTTGGCCCCGTGGATGCCGACGGCCTCGCCCGGTTCGATCCTCAGATCGACTCCGCGCAGGATGGGTGTGTCGCCGATTCGCACACCGAGCCCGGCGAACTCGACGACGGGGATGGCAGGTGGCACGGCGGGAGTGTACGTCCTGCCCGTCGGTCGACGGTGTCCGCCGGCGGCGTCGATGGCCGTTCGGCCGGCTCGGCTCGTTCCGGCTCCGCCCGGGGCGTCCCAGGATCGCTCCGAAGGACCGGCGGCGGCGTTCGGGTTGACGGGACCCCGTCCTACGATGACCGCCGAGAGGAGGTGCGGTGAGCTCGGCAATCGGGTATCTCGGGATCATCACGGCGTTCGTGTCCGCCATGGCGCTCGTCGTGCATGGGTTCCGCGGCCTGCGCGATGCCGACCGTGCCGTTCCCGGGCGAACCAGGCTCCCCGTCCTCGGGATCGTCGCCGGATCGGTGGTGGCGATGCTCGCCCTGGAGATCGGGCTGCTCACCGACGACTTCTCGGTCGAGTACGTGGCGAACCACTCGGCATCCACCACGCCGTTCCTGTTCAAGGTCGCGTCGGCATGGGGCGCGCTCGAGGGCAGCATCATCCTCTGGCTGCTCGTGTTGGCCCTGTTCACCTATGTCGTGTGGCGGAGCCATCGATCGCGCGGTGACGGCGACCGGCTCGGGAACGGCGCCCTCCTCGTCATGGGTGTCGTCGTGGTGTTCTTCGTAGGGCTCGTCCTCACCATCAGCAATCCCTTCCGGGTGTGCGTGGAGGCGAGGAGCGTCGGGTGCGCCCTGTCGAGCAGCTTCCCGTTCTCCACCGCCGCCGTTCCCCTCGAGGGCCTCGGTCCGAACCCGCTGCTCCAGAACCACATCCTCATGGCCGTCCACCCGCCGCTCCTCTACGTGGGCTACATCGGCCTCACGGTCCCCTTCGCGTTCGCCCTGTCGGCACTCCTCCTCGGTCAGAGCGGCGTCGAGTGGCTCGTGCGAACCCGGAGGTGGACCCTCGTCGCCTGGATCTTCCTCACGGCAGGCATCCTGCTCGGCGGGCTGTGGTCGTACGAGGTGCTCGGCTGGGGCGGGTACTGGGCCTGGGACCCCGTCGAGAACGCCTCGTTCCTGCCGTGGCTGGTCGCGACCGCCTTCCTCCACTCGGCGGTGGTCCAGGTGCGGCGCGGCATGCTCCAGGCCTGGAACTTCATCCTCGTCATCACAGCGTTCTCGCTGACGATCCTGGGCACGTTCCTGACGAGATCCGGCGTGATCGTCTCGGTGCACAGCTTCACCCAATCGGCGGTCGGCCCGGCGCTCCTGTGGTTCCTCACGGTCGTCCTGGTGGTCTCGCTCGCCGTGTTCGGCACGCGGATCCACCTCGTCGCGTCGTCGCCTCGGCTCGACTCGCTGGCCAGCCGTGAAGGTGCGTTCCTGCTCAACAACCTGCTGCTCACGCTGTTCGCCTTCGTCGTGCTCGCCGGCACGCTGTACCCGATGCTCGTCGAGCTCGTGACCGGGACACAGGTCGGCGTCGGCAGGCCGTTCTTCGAGCGCCTCGGCATCCCGATCTCCCTCCTCCTGGTCCTGGCCATGGCCGTCGGCAGCGTCACGCCCTACCGGGCGGCGCGGCCGGCCGTCATGTGGGAGCGCCTGCGGACGCCGATGCGGCTCGCCCTCGCCGTCACCGCCGGCGCCGTGCTCGTCGGTGCGCGCAACGGCTGGATCCTCGTCACCACCCTGCTCGCAGCCTTCGTCGTCGCCGTGGCCGTCCGGCACCTGTGGAGCCAGGCCCTGCGATCCGCCCGGGGTGTGCCGTCGGCCGTTCCCGGGGCGGCGATCCGGCTGATGCGCAACGATGCCGGCTACTGGGGCGGCCAGATCGCCCATATCGGCGTGGCGGCGCTGGCGCTCGGCATCGCGTTGTCCTCGAATCTCACCGTCGAGGACCAGGTCCGCTTCTCCCCGGGGGGGTCGGTCGATTTCGCCGGCTTCGAACTGACGTACGTCGAGCCCTTCGAACGGGTGGAGTCGAATCGGGAGGTGCTCGGGGCGCGAGTCGAGGTCGGCCGCGGCGGCGACGTCGTCTCCGTGCTCGAGCCGCGGCTGAACAACTACTTCATGACCCGGCAGGCGGTCGCGACCCCGTCGGTGGATCAGCGGCTTCGGGGCGATCTCTATCTCTCGCTCACGTCGATCGACGCCGAGGGCGCGACCCTCGACGTGTTCTGGTTCCCGTACATCTGGCTGATCTGGCTGGGTGGGGCGCTGGCGGTCTGCGGCGGTGTGTGGGCCTGGCTGGTCCCCAGGGCGCGTCGAAGGGAGGACCGTCCCGAGGCGGCCGAGGTCGCCCATGCCTGATCGAGCTCGCCGGTGGCTGGCAAGCGTCGTGACGGTGGCCCTCGCCCTGGTCGTCGTGTTCGGCTTCGTCGACGGCGAGCCGTCGGAGACGGATCGGGTGGCGGCGTTGGGCACCCGGATCCGGTGCCCGGTGTGTCAGGGCGAGCCCATCGCCGACTCTCCGTCCGAGACGGCACGCGCCATGATGCGGATCGTCTCGGAACGCGTCGCCTCGGGGGAGTCGGACGCCCAGATCGTCGAGTATTTCCGGACCCGGTACGGGGACTGGGTGGTGCTGGACCCGCCGTTTCGCGGAGCGACGCTCTTGCTCTGGTTGTTGCCGCTGGTGGCGCTCGGCGCCGGCGTCGGGCTGATCGCGAGCCGGCGCCGGCGGGTTCCGGACTCCCAGGTCGACGCATGACCGGCCGATCGCTGGAGCGGGCGGCGCTCGAGCAACGACTCGAGCACGTGCGCGTCGACCTCCGCGAGCTCGAGGAGCAGCTCGAGCTCGGAGAAGTCGACGCCGTCACGGCGGCGCGCCTGCGCTCCGGCTACGAAAGGGAGCTCGAGGAGCTCGAGGCCTCCGCGTCGCCGCTCGACCCCGACGATCCGGTCGATCCGGCCACGACCCGGTCCCAGTCCCGCTCGTACCGGCGAGCGATCGTCGGAGCCGTTGCCCTGATCGCCGCCTTCACCTTGGCGATCGTGTTCATCTCGGGCGACACCGTGCCGACGCAGCAGGGCGCCGCCGCCGGCGTGGACCCCACGCCTCGCGCCGCGCCGCAGACCGGTTCGTCGCTCGACGCAATGGAGCAGGTCCTCGCCGGGAACCCCGACAATCTG
>DATHYU010000244.1:0-6145 GCA_035458965.1 Acidimicrobiia bacterium
AAGGTGGCACGGATCCTGGACGGCGACGGGATCGCCACCGGAGAACCGGGGCAGCCGGCCGTCCTCGATCGCTGCGGCGACGACTTCGGTGACGTCGCGGGTCCGAGACGCGAGGTCGTCCCCGCCGACGGCCCAGTGGGCGTAGTCCTTGAGGTGGGCGCCGCATCCGGCGGCGTTGGCGACCACCACGTCTGCTCCGGCGAAGGCTGCGACGTTGCGCCGGGCGAGCCGTTCGGCGTCGGCTGCGGCGCCGTCGTGGGCGGCGAGGGCGCCGCAGCAGGTCTGACCCTCGGGCACCACGACGCGGTACCCGGCGCGCCGCAAGACCGAGATGGTGGCCAGGTGGACGTCGCCGAACCACGGGCCCATGACGCACCCGGCGAGCAGGGCGGCGGTCCCGACCTCCTCTCCGATGGACGGGTACTCGCGACCCACCGTCGATCTCGTCCGCCAGGGCAGCACGCGCAGGCCGCTCAGACCGCTCCGCAGCCGCCGGGGCAGCCACCGGTCGCCCCGGAGACGCTGGGCGACCGCCGCGGCGAGGGTCGCGAGCCACACGAGCGGCCGCATGGCCAGCAGGCGGCCCAGCGCCACCCGGCGGACCCTGCCCTCCGTCCGATGGGTGGCGAGCTCGGCACGCACCCCTTCGAGAGCCCTGCCGTACGGGACGAGGGACGGGCACGCCGCCTCGCAGGCCCGGCACCCGAGGCAGAACGACATCATCTCGGCGAACGTGTCGTCCATGGCGACGATCCCCTCGGCGACCGCCGACATCGCAGCCAGGCGACCGCGAGGTGAGGCGGCCTCGTCCCCGGTGAGCCGGAAGGTCGGACAATGCGGTAGGCAGAGCCCGCACTGGATGCAGGCGCTCAGCTCCGCCGGCGTGGGGGCGTAGGGCGTCGAGTACGGCATCACACGCCTCCCGGGAGGATGCCGGGGTTGCAGACGCCGAGCGGGTCGAAGGCGGCCTTCACCCGACGCTGCAGGGCGACCGTGGCCGGGGGCGTTCCCCACGGGTCGAGCCCGCCCGACGTCTTGAGGACGACCAGCGAACCGCCCCGCTCCTCGGCCCACCGACGCAAGGACCCTGGATCCCCCGGGTCGGCGACCGTGACGATCCCGACGCCGTGCTGGGCGACGTTTGGGCCGTCGATGCGGCCGAGGGCTTCGGGAAGATCTGCCGGTGGAACCCGGATCTCGGCGACGAGGTCGCCGTCGACGGGCTCGGGCCACTGGTGGCCATGGGTCGCCGTCCCGCCGAGCCGCGACGCCTGGCCCTCCACCTCTGCCGCCGTCCCCTGCAGGAACACGCGTGCGCCGAAGGAACCGGACAGCACCGCGAGCGGGCGGTACGCGGTGGCGAGAGCCGCCTCGGCGTCGTCGACGGCGACCGTGGCGGCCGCCTCGGGCCGGGGCCAGAGTTTCAGGGTCACCGAGCAGATGACACCGAACGATCCGAGCGAACCGCAGGCGAGCCGGGGGATGTCGAAGCCCGTGACGTTCTTCACGACTCGTCCGCCGGCGCGCACGACCCGTCCGTCTCCGGTGGCGAGGACCACCTCGAGCATTCGGTCCCGGGTCGGGCCGTACCGCAGCCGCTCGTAGGCGGATGCGCCCGTCGCCACGACACCCCCGACGGTCCCGCCCGCAGGCAGCAACGCCGTCTGGCGCCGCTCGGCGAGCATGCCGGCGAGAGGGTCGACAGGGTGCCCTCCCTCGACCGTCACGGTGAGGTCGCCGGGCTGCCAGTCGACGAGAGCAGCGAGGCGGTGGGTCGAGAGGACCACATCGGGCTCGAAGGCATGGCCGATCCCGGCCCGGGAGCCGGTGCCCCAGATCCGCACCCGCATCCCGTGCTCGGAGCACAGGTCGAGCAGGGCGGCCGCGTCCTCGGCGGTCTCGGGGGCAACGACCATCTCGGCATCGGGAGCCCCCGGCACCTCGGCCTTGGCGAACCGGGCCAACAGCGACCGGATCGAGGTCACACCCAGGTCCCTTCGGGAACGGGACGACCGAACTCGGCGCATCGTGACCCGGCGGGGAGCACCTTGTGCGGGTTGAGGCGCGCCTCGGGGTCGAACGCCTCGCGCAATCGCGCCTGGGCGTCGAGATCGACCGTCCCGAAGACGAGACCCATGAGATGCCGCTTCTCGAGGCCGATCCCGTGCTCGCCCGAGAGCGCCCCGCCGAGATCGATGGCCAGTTGGACCATCTCCTCGCCGGCTGCGTGCACCCGGGCGGCGACCTCGGGATCCGAGCCGTCGAAGGCCAGCTTCGGGTGCAGGTTTCCGTCGCCGGCGTGAACGGTGTTGAGGAGCGTGAGGTCGTACCGCTCGGCGATCTCGTAGAGCCGGGTCATGGCCTCGACCAGCCGCGTGCGGGGCACGACCGTGTCGTGGAGGTAGTAGTCGGGGGCGATCTGGGCGACCGCACCGAAGGCGGACTTGCGGCCCTTCCAGAGCACGGCCCGTTCCTCCTCGTTCTGCGCGACTCGGACCTGGGCCCCGTGGTCGCGACCGATCCGCTCCACGACAGCGGCCTCGGCGTCGACGGCGTCGGGATGCCCCGACACCTCCGCGAGGAGCATCGCAGCCGCGTCGACGGGGAGGTCGGCGTGGATGAAGTTCTCGATCGCCCGGATCAGCGGCCGGTCCATCATCTCGAGCGCGGCCGGCACGACGCCCTCGGCGATCACCCCGGAGACGGTCGCCGCGCAATCCGCCACGTCGTCGAACCACAGCAGCAGCGTCCGCACCGCAGGCGGGTCCGGGGTCAGCTTCACGAGGGCCCGGGTCACGATGCCGAGGGTCCCCTCGGAGCCGACGAGAACCGCCCGCAGGTCGAGCCCTATCGGATCCGGCGCCGGTCCGCCGACGCGAACCAGGTTCCCGTCGGTGTCGACGTACTCGACCGCGAGCACGTGGTTGACCGTCGATCCCTCCGCGAGGCAGTGCGGACCGCCAGAGTTGTTGCCGACGTTCCCACCGATGGTGCAGGCCGCCTGTGACGAGGGGTCGGGGGCGAAGTGCAGGCGCAACGGCGCGGTGTGCCGGGACAGGTCGAGGTTGATCACCCCCGGCTCCACCAAGGCGGTCCGGTTCTCGGCGTCGACCACGTCGATCCGGTTCATCCGGGTCATGACCAGCACCAAGGCCTGGTCCTGAGGCACCGCTCCTCCCGCCAGCCCGGTCCCGGCCCCCCGGGCAACCACGGGGACATCCATGCGCCCGGCGATCCGCACGAGCTCGGCGACCTCCGATGCAGACTCCGGGAAGGCGATCACCGAGGCCTCACCGGACGTGATCCCGGCGTCCTTGCGGTAGAGATGGAGGTCGAGCGGGTGGGTGCGCAGTCGGGCTGCACCGACAACGGCGGCAACCGCCTCGGCGAGGGAGCCCACGAGCGTCATGGTCCGGAGAGTAGTGACGGGGCCCGTTCCGATCGCCGTCGGGGGAACTCCCCGGCGAGCAGGTGCTCGACCGACGTCCCGCCCTCGTGGACCGCTCGGTGATGCCGCCGGCAGAGCAGCACGTAGTTGGCGATGTCCGAGGGGCCGAAGTCGGCCCAATGCCTGATGTGATGCGCATCACACCACTGGGGCAGCATGCCGCATCCCTTCGCCCCACATCCGCCGTCGCGTGCGATGAGCGCACGGCGCTGCGCAGGCGTCACCGTCCGGGCGGTCCGTCCCACATCGATGGGCATGCTGCCGGCATCGGTGATGATGCGGCTCAACCCGGCATCGCAGGCCAGGCGGCGGGCCGTCTCTGCGGGAACCCTCCCCGCACCGGCGAGATCGCTCCGCGACCCGGCCCGACCCTCGAGAGTCTCCAGGTCGATGGTCAGCAGCAGGTGAGGCCGCATCCCCCCGGAGGTGGAGAGACCGGCGTGATCGAGGCTGAAGCGGCAGATGTCGGAGAGGGCGTCGGCCCGCACCTGCCCGAAGGTCCGCGTGTCCGACGCGTCGCGGGCGGCGCCGTCGAGATAGGCGCCCAGCGCGGTGATCAGCGTGGCTCCCGCCTCGGGATCGAGCCAGCCGTCGATGCGGACCATGCCCTCCCAGGTGCGCGACACGCTCAGGTGGCGCCGCTCGCGCATCGCCTCGTGGGCATCGGAGAAGGCAGCCGGATCGGCAGCCGCCTTCCAGAACTCGACGGCGGCGCGGAACTCGCGCGGTGCGAGGTCGCGGGCGGCGTCGACGAGCGTCGACTCGCCGCTCGCGTACTCGTCGGGATCGATCTCCCGCGCGTCCACCAGGGCGCCGACCCGCCGGTGGTCGATGTCACCGGCGGCGAAGGCCTCTGCGGCGAGCGGCATGGATCGCAGCGAGCGCCCGACCCGGGCGATCAGGCTGGCAGAGGCGTGCGAGACCCGAAGCCGAGCACGCAGCCACGACGCCACCGTCCCGAAGCCGATCGCCCGGAAGAAGCCCCGCGTCTCCGCCTCGGCGACGGCAGCGGCCTGACGAGCGCGGATCCGGTTGATGGTCCGCTCCGCCTCGACGACGAGCTCGTCGAGCTCGACATCGGACAGGGCCTCGATGGGCGCATCGAGCAACGCTGACGTCGTGCCGGTCATCGAATCACCCCCTCCTTGACGCTCGTGTGGAGTTATCCACAAGGTCTCACAGGGGTGCGACAGATCCTCAGCCCTGGCGGACCCGCCGCCTCGCCATCCATCGGAGCGGTCGCCACACCACGAAGACGACCACCATCGTCGCCGCGGCGACGCCGTAGGACTGCCGCTCTCCGACGGCGTCGGCCAGCAGCGTGCCGTTCGCCGGTCCCAGCCACTGACCGAGCCGGTTGGCCGAGACCCAGGTACCGACGAGGGCCCCCCGGTAGATCGCCGGACCGGCGGAGGCGGCGTAGTCCTGGAGCAGCGGGAAGATCGATCCCGTCCCCGAGCCCAGCACGGCGAGGCCGAGCGCCACGAACCACAACGACGGTGCCGTCCCGACGATCACGAACCCGGCGACCATGAGCAGGAACGACGTCGAGAGCGTTGCGGAACGGCTGAAGCGCCGTCCCACCCGGCCGGACAGGATCGAAGCCGTCGAGGACGCCGCCGACCCGATCGCCTGCACGAGGCCCCGCTGCCCGGACGAGAGCCCGAAGTGGGACTCGAGGAAGAGCGGCGTCACCGTCAATCCGACGCCGAGGAAGATGCCGAGGGTGATGAACGACATCGGAAGCACCCCGAGGAAGTCCGACAGGGTCCCGCGCCTCCGGAGGTCGGACAGCGCCGCCCTGATGTGACGGAGCGGAGGCGCGGGAGGGGGCGCCTCGGGACGATCGGGGAGCTTCCGGGCCCAGATCCACACGGGCAGGGCCAGCGCGTAGAGCAGGAACGGGCGGAACGCGCCTCCCTCCGCCAGCAGCCCCCCGGCGATCGGCGCAAGCGTCGTCACGCCCGTCAGCGCCGCCAGGTTGAGGCCCATCGCCCAGCGGCGCTCCGTGCCCGTGAAGATGTCGCCGATCACCACGACACCCAGGCTCAGCAGCCCCGACGTCCCGAAGCCCTGGAAGAAACGGAGCAGGAGCAGGAGGCGGAAGTCACGGGCGAAGAAGAGCGCCAGCCCGAAAACCCCGAAGACCACCAGGCTTGCCCGGATCACCTCGCGGCGCCCGTACCGATCGGCGAGGTACCCGATGACGGCCGCCAGGAAGACGCCCGGGATGGCCACGATGCCCTGTACCCACCCGATCGAGCCCCTCGACACACCGAGCTCGTCGGCGAGGTCCGGAAGGGCCGGGAGGATCGCCGAGAAGGCGAGCACACCCATGCCCGTGATCGTCATCACGAGCGGGAGCAGCCGCTTCGGGTTCTGCACGTCCAAGGGACGAGACGCTAGTGGGGGTGGAGGCCCCTGAGACCGTTCGCTAGGTTCGACCCATGGGAGGGGGAATCCTCGAGATCCGCCTGCTCGGCGGGTTCGAGATCAGGCGACGTGGAGTGGTCCAGAAGGAGATCCCCTCCCTCGCGGCCCGATCCCTGATCGCCTACCTCGCCATGAACCCGGACCGGTTGCCGACACGCGACCTCATCGCCGGCACGTTCTGGCCGGACCGCAGCGACGCCGAGGCCCGGGTCCAACTCCGTCAGGCCCTCTGGCACGCCGGCAACACGATCGGAACGGGCGCAA
>DATHYU010000245.1:0-2192 GCA_035458965.1 Acidimicrobiia bacterium
CCGGTCGGGGACCGTGAGGTGCCGCTGGACCGAGTGCCCGGGGAACCGGAAGTCGGTGGGGCGCTCGAGGGGCAGGCCACAGTGGTCGGCGAGCCATGCGCCCAGCTCGGCCGACACGTCGGCGAGGGCGCGGGCCACGACGGGATCGGCATCGCCGTGGGTCTTTGCCATGATGTCGTCGAAGAGGAGGTCGGCCGAGTCCTCGACCCCCTCCTCCCGCTGCCAGCGGCTCCCGGCGGCGGGGACCATGGCGGTGCTCATGGCCGTGTTGCTCCCGGCCCGGAAGTTCTCCCTCGCTTCGAGGAGCGCCACGGTTGCGCCTCCCTCTTCGGCGGCGAGGGCGGCCGCGAGGCCCGCCGCGCCGGCTCCGGCGATGATGACGTCGACATCGAATGCACCCATACGGGGGAGCGTAGGGGAGCCGCTCACCCGTCGTCGCGCTGACCGCATTGCGGACGTCGGCCCGAGCCGTGAGAGGGTTCGGTAGGCTCGCCGCCGTGAAGCGCGTTCTCGTCATCGTTCCCTTCCCGATGCCGCCGGAGCTCCTCGCCAACCGTCAGGAGCAGGCGACAGAGTTCGATCCGGGGGTCGAGCTCGTCTACCGCCCGGTGCGGGCCGCTCCGGCGAGCTACACCTCCGCCTTCGACGCCGTGCTCGCCGACATGGGAATCCTCGAGGCCGGACTCTCGGCGGAGGAGGACGGCTTCGACGCCGTGTGCATCGACACGGTGAGCGATTCGGGGGTCGACGCGCTGCGGTCGATGCTCGACATCCCCGTGATCGGGCCGGGACGATCGATGTTCATGACGGCGCTGATGCTCGGCTCGTCCTTCGGCGTCCTCACGATGTGGGAGGAGTGGTTCCCGCTCTACACGAAGACCTTCTCCGCCATGAAGATCCACGACCGGTGCGCCGGGCTGCGCGCCGCCGGCATCAGGCCCGACAACCGCGCCCTGCTGGCGGGGAAGGAGGGAGACGTCTTCCCCGCTCTCGAGGCGGCCGCCAGGGCCCTCATCGACGAGGACGGCGCCGATGTGATCTGCCTGGGCTCGACCACGATGCACCAGGCCCATGCCCATCTGAGCGAGCGGCTCGAGGTCCCGGTGCTGAACCCGGGCCCGCTGTCCTACCGGTTCGCCGAGATCGTCACGGCGACGGGGCTCACCCACAGCCGCCGGGCGCATCCCCGGTCGCAGGTCCCCAAGCCCGGCCTGCTCCACGCGATGCTCGACGCCGTCGAAGACCATCCCGAGGCGGCCTCCCGATGAAGAGGGTCCTCGTCATCGTCCCCTTCGCCCTCGACGCAGAAGGCCTGGCGCTGCGGAAGCGCCAGGTGTCGGCCGTCCCCATGACGAGTGACATCGAATTCGACTTCCGGCCCGTCAAGGCGGGCCCCTCGTCCTTCATGAGCCAGCACGACTGGTCCCTCATGGAGCTCGCCATCTTCGAAGCCGGGCTGTCGGCCCAGGACGACGGCTACGACGCCGTGACGATCGACACGGTCAGCGACTCCGGGGCCGACGCCCTGAGATCGGTGCTCGACATCCCGGTCGTGTCACCCGGGCGGATCTCGCTGCTGTTCTCGCTGACGCTCGGCGCCAAGTTCGGGATCATCGCCCAGTGGGAGCCGGCGCTCGCCCGCTACAAGAAGGTGATCCGGGAGTGGGGGTTCCTCGACCACTGCGCCGGGGTCGAGCACTTCGACACGCCACCCGACTTCGCCTCGCTCATCGAGGGCAAGGAGGACATCGTCTTCCCGCGGATGATCGCTGCCGGGCAGCGGCTCATCGACCGCGGCGCCGACGTCCTCGTGCTGGGCTCGACGACGATGGCCGCGGCGCATGCCGCACTCGTCGGTGCGCTGGACGTCCCGGTCGTCAACCCCGGTCCGCTGTCGTACAAGCTCATCGAGGCCTTCCTGGCCCTCGGGGTGCGGCACTCGCGGGCGGCGTACCCGTCGTCGCAGGTGCCGAAACCGGATCTGATCCACGCCATGCTCGAGGCCGGCGCCCGGCACCAGGCGGCGGGCGGGGCGTGATGCGGGAAGCGGCCCTTCTCGGCCGCTGGACCGACCGGCTCCGAGCGCATCCTCCCCGCCGGATCGCGTTCACCGATGCCACCGATGCGCGCGTGCTGTCGGCGGTCGCTCGACTCGGTGAGGAGGGCGCCCTCATCCCCGTGCTGGTCGGCGA
>DATHYU010000246.1:0-8567 GCA_035458965.1 Acidimicrobiia bacterium
GAGCACCGTCTCTCCCGGTCGAGGCAGGCGCCGGACCTGGGCGGTCGTGTCGAGGTTGAGGCTCCCGACGACGGCGATCTCGATGGTCATGGGGCCTCCCGCGTCGCCATCATGGTGTACATCGCCGGGATCCGGTCCACGAACTCGGGAGGGAACCGCCAGAGGCCGTCCTCACCCTCGACCATCATCGGGTGCCCCTGCCAATCGAGCTCGCGGTGCTCGGCCAGGCGGACGACCCTGAGCCCGGCATCCGTCAGCGCCGTGAAGATCTCCCCCAGGCCGTGGTTCCACTCGTAGGTTCGCTGGTGCTCCAGGGTGCCCGACCCCGCGTACGTGGAGTCCTCGTCCCCGGCGACCGGATCGACCGTCTCGAAGTACGGGAACCGCAGGACCAGCCGGTCGACGACGTCCCAGTCGACCGTCCAGAGCACCGGGTGGCCCTCACGGATGTAGAAGGTCCCGCCCGGGGCGACGAAGCCTGCCACCACCCGGGCCCATGCGGCGATGTCGGGCAGCCAGTTGATGGCCCCGACCCCGGTGTACACGACGTCGAACATCTCACCCGGCAGGGCCTCCGGAGAGGCGTACAGCTCCGACAGCACGAAGCGGCCCGGCGTGCCGCTCTCGGCGCTCATCCGGCGGGCGGCCGTGATCGCCTCCTCCGAGAAGTCGACGCCGGTGACCTCGGCGCCGAGACGCGCCCACGAGAGCGTGTCCATCCCGAAGTGGCACTGGAGGTGCAGGAGTCGCTTGCCGCTCACATCACCGAGAGCCTCGGCGTCCCACCGGACCACGCCGGAGATCCGGGTCGGGTCGACGATGAACCCATCGGCGTCGTAGCCGTCCGGCTGCCAATGGACGGCCACCCGGTCGTCCCAATTGGCGCGATTGGCGGCGCGGTACTCGTCCATGGCCCGCCGAGGCTACTGCGACGCCGGGTCGCGCCGCTTCCGGTAGGCATCGAGCGCGACCTACGTTGCGCCGCGTGACCCTCGAGCACACCTCGCTGCTCCCTGCCCCGCCGCCGGACCCGGCGGCCATCGGGGGATGGGTCGACAGGCACCTCGGTGATCTGGCGTCGGACACGTCTCCGGCGTCGCCCAGGTTCCGCGGCGGCCAGACCGCTGCCGACAGGGCCCTCGCCGCCTTCGACGTCACGGGGTACGCCGCGCAGCGCAACGAGGTCCTCCCGGTGTCGGCGCGCGGCGCCTCGGGCCTCTCGCCCTACATCAGGCACGGCCTTCTGTCGCTCCCCGCCGTGTGGGACGCCGTGGCCGGCGGCCCCTCCGCAGACGTCAGGAAGTTCCGGGACGAGCTCCTGTGGCAGGAGTACGCCCGCCATCTCTACGCCCGGCTCGGGCGGCGAACCGCCGGCAGTCTGCGGGCCGATCCACCCGCCGCCGACGCCGCAACGCCGTGGCCTGCGGACATGGCGTGCGTCGCCGCGATGGTCGGCGAGATGGAGACAGACGGCTGGCTCGTGAACCAGGCGCGCATGTGGCTCGCCTCGCAATGGACGGTCCGCAGCGGCGCCGACTGGGAGGCGGGAGAGGACCGGTTCTTCCGGCACCTGCTGGACGGTTCCCGGGCGGCCAACCGCCTCGGCTGGCAGTGGACGGTCGGCGCGGCGTCGCAGAAGGCCTACGGCTTCAGCCGCCACCAGGTGCGACGGCGCGCCCCCGAGCTCTGCGATGGCTGTTCCCTGCGGGACGCGTGCCCGATCGCGGAATGGCCCACGGAGCAGCGCCGCCGGCCCGTGGCCCCACCGACGATGCTCCGCCACGACCCCGACCCGGCACGCACCGGCGGCCCCTCCGAGCCGCTCGTCTCCGGCGACCCCGACACCGTCTGGATCACCGCCGAGTCGCTCGGCGACGACGATCCGGCGCTGGCTGCGCACCCCGATCTCCCCGCCGTGTTCGTCTTCGATGCAGCGCTGCTGCGGAGCCTGCGGCTGTCCCGCAAGCGTCTCGTGTTCCTCGCCGAAGCCCTGGCCGACCTCGCCACCCGCCGGGACCTCGAGGTGCGCCGGGGCGACCCGGCCATCGAGCTCGCCGGCCGCCGGCTGGCGGCGACCTTCACCCCGGTGCCCGGCTGGCGCCGGATCTCGGCCGGCCTCGACGTCGCCGCGGCCCATCCCTGGCCGTGGCTGAGGGCACCCCATGCCGGTCCGATCGGCTCCTACTCCGCCTGGCGCAAGGGCCTCGATGCCTGAGGGACACACGATCCACCGCTACGCCCGGCTGCATCGCACGGCCCTCGCCGGGAACGTGGTCGGGGTGTCGTCACCACAGGGCCGGTTCGCGGATGACGCAGCCATCCTCGACGGGCGCGTCGTCGAGGACGTCGACGCACGCGGCAAGCACCTCTTCTACCGCTGGCAGGACGATCTCACCCTGCACGTCCACCTCGGACTCTTCGGGAGGTTCCGGACCCACCGCGCCGTTCCGCCACCGGACCCGACCCCGGGCACCCGGATGGCGCTGCGCTCCGGCGACACCACGATCTACCTGTCGGGCCCCACCGACTGCCGGATCATCGACGCCGACGAGGAGCGATCCATCGTCGAGCGACTCGGGCCCGATCCGCTTGCCGACGGCACCGCCGACGCCTTCACCGCCAACCTCGGCCGCCGGAAGGTGGGCATCGGCGCCGCCTTGCTCGATCAGAGGGCGGTGGCCGGCATCGGCAACGTGTATCGGGCCGAGGGGCTGTTCCTCGAGGGGATCCATCCCGACACCCCCGCACGCGACATCGACGACGAACGGGCTCGACGGCTCTGGCACCGGCTCGCCGTTCTCCTGCGAGCGGGCGAGCGGGCCGGTCGCATCGTGACCGTCGACCCGGCCGAGGTCGGTGCGGCCTCGGCCCGCGACCTCCCGCGGGAGGAGCGGCTGTACGTCTACCAGCGCGCCGGCGAGCCCTGCCGCCGGTGCGGGACGGACATCCGGCGCTGGGAATCGGCCGGGCGGAAGATCTGGGCCTGCGAGCGCTGTCAGGCGTGAAGCGTCGACCGCCGTCCGATCAGCCGGCGGCCTCGAGGTAGCGATCCAGCACCGGACTCCACCCCTCCTCGTAGGACGCGCAGGCCTCCTCGGCCCCGTCGCCGTGTGCCTCCCAGCCCCAGTGCTCGAGCACGAGATCGGTGGCATCGCCGACGGCCGAGAAGGTGGCCTCCCAGGTCGTCGCCGGACCGGGTGAGGACACCGCCCACCGGACGCGCACCCGAGCCGGCGGTTCCCACGCCAGGATCTCGCCCCAGGCGACCTCGGTCCCGTCGTCGCGCACCTCCACGATGAGATCTCCCACTCCCGATCCGAAGCGGACGTCCACGACGGCGTCGCCTCCCAGCGAATGCGACGCCGTCGGCCACCACGCCCCGATCCGATCCGTGAACAGCCGGAACGCCTCCTCCCGGGGTCGGGGGACCCGTACCTCCTTGCGTACGACGAGCCGATCGGTCATGCCCTCCCCTTCCGTCGCGAATGTGATGAACCGGGCCAGGGCGGCGTCCCACAGCCGATCCCAGTGGTCCCGCAATGCCTCGATCCCGCCGGGTCGGACCGCGTAGATGCGACGCCGCCCGTCGGCGACGAACGACACGAGCCCGGCCGCCTCGAGCACCCGCAGATGCTTGGACACCGCCGGTCGGCTGACCGGGAGCTCGGCGGCGATCTCCCCGACCGCCCGCGGCCGCGCCAACAGCAGGTCGACGATCCGTCTCCGGGTGGCGTCCCCCAGCGCGTCGAGCTCTCGGTCGGGCAGCGGAACCATAGGTAACTCCAAGGTTACCAGTCGCCGGTTCGGCCGAAAAGCTCGGTAGGGTGCCGCCGCACCCGAACGGAGGAGCGCATGAACATCGTCGTGCTCGCCCAGGCCGCCTCGAACGGGCTCGCGGAGGCGTGCGGGGAGTCCCCCACCCTCGTCTGCGACGCCGTCTACGGATGGACGGACAACGGGACCCTGGCACGGTTCGCCGACTGGTTCGTTGCCCGACCGCTGACCGTGATCGTGATCCTGGTCGTCGCGTACGCGCTCAACCGGCTCGTGCGTCGCGGGATCGGCCGGTTCATCGACGAGCTCGTGGAGCGCCAGGAGGCCCGATCACAGACGCAGCCGGCTCGCGACGACGAGGACGAGGGGGCACCGAAGCCGTTCACGGACCGGGCCATCAAGAAGGCGCGCAGGCTGGCGCTGCAGGCCGAACGCTCCAAGCAGCGGTCCCAGGCCCTCGGATCCGTCCTGAAGAGCATCGCCTCGGCGACCATCTACGGCCTTGCGGTCTTCATCTCGCTCGCCGAGTTCGGCATCAGCCTCGGGCCGCTCATCGCCGGTGCCGGCGTCGCCGGCGTGGCGCTCGGCTTCGGCGCCCAGTCGCTGGTCAAGGACTTCTTGAGCGGCATCTTCATGCTCGTCGAAGACCAGTTCGGCGTCGGCGACATCGTCGACCTCGGCGAGGCGTCCGGCGTCGTGGAGGAGGTCAGCCTGCGGACGACTCGCCTGCGCGACGTGCACGGCACCGTGTGGTTCGTGCCGAACGGAGAGATCCGGCGGGTCGCCAACAAGTCGCAGGAGTGGGCGCGCGCCGTGCTCGACATCGAGGTCGCCTACGACACGAACATCAACAAGGCGACCCGCGTCATCAAGGAGGTCGCCGACTCGGTGTGGCACGACGAGCTCGAGACGGCCACGATCCTCGAAGAGCCGCAGATCTGGGGCGTGGAGAACTTCGGCGCCTCGTCGATCGCCATCCGCCTCGTGCTCAAGGTCGAGCCGGGCGAACAGTGGGCGACCGCTCGCGAGGTCCGCCACCGCCTGAAGGGGGCCTTCGACGCCGAGGGCATCGAGATCCCCTTCCCGCAGCGGACCGTGTGGATGCACCAGATCGCCGCGCCACCGGTGCCGGTCACCGACGTCGACGAGGAAGAAGACGACGAGCCGGAGTTCCACGCCTCGGGTGCGCCCGAGGGCACCGGCTGAGGAACGGGGCCGCCGGTCTCACGAGCTGCCCCGGACGCGCACGACGGGCCGGAGACCGGCCCGTCGTCGCGTGTGTGGCGTGTGTGTCGCTCAGGCGCAGGGATCACCGATCGCCGGGCGACGTTGGCCATGGGCCATCCGCTCGCCGGCGACGACGATGGCGTGGCCCAGAGCCGTCCGGATCCGCCGCGGGGCAGCCCGCGTCGGCGCGTGGAGGTCGCTTCTGAGCCGCTCGGCCTTCATGACATCGGCCATCTCCATGAGCTGGGGTGCGTTGTACATCTGGCTCCTCCGTTTCAGCCGTTCAGGAAGCTGTCGAGCATGCGGGCGGCCTCGGACACCGCGTCCGTTCGCATGCTGTATTCGTTGTCGTCGCCGATCGTCACCCGCACCAGTCCGGCCTTGCGCAGGACCCGGAGATGGTGGTGGACCGTCGACTTGGCGAGATCGAGCCGCTCGGTGAGATCGCGCAGGGACGTGGGACCGTCGACCAGCAGCCGCAGGAGCCGCAGCCGGCGTTCGTCGCCGAGGGCCTTGTAGACGTCGACGAGATGGCTGGGAGGCGCATCCGGGTCGGCCTCGAGATGCTCCTCCGCCACCGGGTAGACGAAGACCCGCAGCCCGTCGTGGTCCGTGATCGCCACCCACGGACGGATGACGACGGATGGCACGAGCACGATGCCGCGCATGTTCGGCTGGAGCGAGAACGTGACGCCGTCGGTGGCCGCTTCCACGAGCGCCGAGGCGTCCATCGATCCCGACATCGCCCGCTTGGCCGCCGCATCCCGCTCGAGGATGCTCGCCACGTCGCGGCCCCCGTGGAACACCTCGGTGTCGAAGCGCCTCAGCAGGTCGACCATCACGGCGACGGTCGCCTCGGGCTCGAGCTCGAGCAGCCCCCGGATGTTCGGCGGGAGCGGTTTTGACGCCCCGTCGTCGATCTCGGCGAGCAGCTCGGTGTCGCCGGCAGCGACGCGGTCGATCTGCTCACGGTCCACGGGACCCTTGCACCACATCATGCAGAGCAGGTCGCGTCGCGCCTCCATCGGGTCCGCGGCGGCGAGTGCCTCGAGGAAGCCGTCCACCGACGGGCCCGACTCGCAGGCGATGCCGATCAGCGCCAGCCAGGCCCATCCGGAACCGGTGACGTACCGATCGATGAGCGATCGCAGCTCGTCGGATGCCCCATCCCGAACGCCGTCGGCCCACAGGCCCCGACGTTCGGCATCTGCCGCGTCGATCGAGGGATCGGCCTCGGAGCCGAGGGCGAACAGCGAGGTGACCAGCTCGGCGGCCGACGATGCGACGATCTCGACCTCGAGGGCGGGCTGCGAGTCGGTGAAGTCGCGCACGCGGGGTCCGGTCACGGTCATCGGGGCCTCCTGCTCGACGGATGTGTCACGTTCGACACTTCTGATCCGTTCGATGGTCTATGGGTCATTCTATTTCCATCACTTGTTCGATCTATTTCGAATGTATCACCATCGTCGTTCGATGGCAACCCCTTTATTCGAAATTCGTCGAACGCCGTCGGAAGACGGCCATGGACCGGCGTACAGTGGTGGTGTGTCCGTGCCCGCTCCACGGCGGATCTACGCCAACCGCACCCTGAACCTGCGGTCGATCCGCGCCATCGGGTTCGACATGGACTACACGCTCGCCCACTACCACGTCGAGCGATGGGAGCGGCGCGCCTACGAGTACACGAAGCAGGCACTGGCGGCCCGGGGCTGGTCGGTGGACGGCCTCGAGTTCGACCCGTCCAAGGTCATCCGCGGCCTGACGATCGACCTCGATCTCGGGAATCTCGTCAAGCCCACGCGCTTCGGGTACGTGATCCGCGCCAACCACGGCACCCGCTTCCTCGAGTTCGACGAGCTCCGGCGCACCTATGCCGGCACGGTCATCGACCTCACCGAGGAGCGGTACGTCTTCGTGAACACCCTGTTCTCGCTGTCGGAGGCGCTGCTCTTCGCCCAGCTCGTCGACCGCCTCGACGCCGGCGGACTCCCGGTTGCGATCTCGTATCGGGACCTCTATCGAGCGGTGCGCGAGGCGCTCGACGACGCGCACATGGAGGGAGCGCTCAAGAGCGACATCGTCTCCGATCCCGAGGCCTTCGTCGTCGACGACCCCGAGCTCGCCCCGACCCTCGTCGACCTCCGCGACGCCGGCAAGCGCCTCCTCCTCATCACCAACTCGGAATGGGAGTACACGCGCCGGATGATGCCCATCGTCCTCGACGGCGGGCTCCCCGACGGGATGGCGTGGCGGGATCTCTTCGACGTCGTCATCGTCTCCGCCGCGAAGCCGGGATTCTTCGGCGGCACGCGCCCCCTCTACCGCGTCGTGGACGAAGAGCGGGGGCTCCTCGAGCCGCATCGCGAGGGACTCGAGAAGGGCGCGATCTACTACGGCGGGTGCGCGTCCCGGCTCGAGGAGGAGCTCGGATACGGGGCCGACGAGATCCTCTACGTGGGCGACCACCTCTTCGCGGACGTCCACGTCTCCAAGGACCGGCTTCGCTGGCGGACAGCGCTCATCCTGCGTGAGCTCGAGGAAGAGGTCGCGGCCATCGAGGGCTTCGCCGCCGACGAGCGCGTTCTCGTGGCCCTCATGGAGGAGAAGGAGGGGCTGGAGACCCTGCTCGCCGCCGCCCGCCTCGACCGGATGCGGCAGCGACGCGGCCACGCTGCTCCCCTGACCCCGGGCGACCACGAGGCCCGGATCGCCGACCTCAGGGTGCGCCTCGCGGAGCTCGACGAGCGGATCTCGCCCCTCGCGCAGGCCGCGGGGCGGCTCGGCAACGAGGCCTGGGGACTGCTCATGCGCTCGGGGTACGACAAGAGCCTCTTCGCCCGACAGGTCGAGCGCTACGCCGACGTGTACACGTCCCGGGTGTCGAACTTCCTGGCGGCGACGCCGTATGCGTTCCTGCGGGCGGCGCGATCATCTCTGCCCCACGACGAGTAGCCGCCGGCCGGGCCAAACAGGGCAGAGTGGCCCTTGCCGTGTCGGCGGCCTCACGGGACCATCGGGACATGACCATCGATGCCGTCCAGCGCTGTCGGTGGTGCGGACGCCGCACCGACTCCGGGGCCGTGACGTGGACCCGGTGCTCGGAGTGCGGCGCGGTGGCGTGCATGGCGTGTCTCAGCGATCGGTCGGCGGCCCAGGCGACCTGGGGCGAAGCCGACGCGCAGGTGCGCTGCCCGTGCGGTGCCGGCACCTTCGAGATCCTCGACGAGGCCTAGGGCCCGACCCCTACTGCTCGGCTACGGGAGCCGGGCGCACCGGGTACTCCCCCGGCCCGTTCTTCGCCGCCGTCCCGAGCAGCCGGTCGAGCCGATACCCGGCGGCATCCTCGATGCGGCGCGCAGTGCCGAGGAGGTCGGCGGCGCGAGCACCCGGGTTCGGCGAGCGGCCGGCCGCCATCGCGGTGAGGACACAGGCCCTGGCCAGCGTCCGATAGCCGTCGCGATCGAACCAGGTGATCCCGTCGTGCTCGTGCACGCGGAGGACCCGCGCGGCGGGCCCGTCGACGAGACCGGCGAGCAGCCGCCGCAGCCCCGCCTGGGATCCTCGCG
>DATHYU010000247.1:0-3494 GCA_035458965.1 Acidimicrobiia bacterium
GCCATCACCTGCTCGATCGTCGTAGTCTGCTGCATCGGTCTCCTCAGGTCCGTGGAGACGATATGATACCATACCCCCTAGGGTATAATCCAAACCCGTCAGTCACGAAGGAGCGCATGAGCCGCCTCACCATCTCCACCCATCCCGTCCGGGTCGAGGTCGTCCAGGTTCGCACGCCGGATCTCGGAGACCACTCCTACGTCGCCATCGTCGGCGATCGCGCCGTCGTCATCGACCCCCAGCGCGACATCGAGCGCATGACGGACGCACTCGGCGCGACGACGCTCCTCGCGGTTCTCGAGACGCACATCCACAACGACTACGTCACGGGCGGCCATCTCCTCGCGCAGGACCTCGGCGCTGCGTACGTTCTTCCCGCCGACAGCGGGGCGACGATCGATCACACGCCGATCGTGGATGGAGACGAGGTCCCGATCGGCGACGGCTGGCTCATCAGGGCGGTCCACACCCCCGGGCACACCCCGAACCACACGAGCTACGAGCTGGTCGGCCCCGGCGGACCGGCCGCGGTGTTCTCGGGCGGGTCGATGCTCGTCGGTGCCGTCGGGCGGTCCGACCTGCTGGGCCCCGATCTCACCGAGATGCTGGCCCGCATGCAGTTCCGGTCGGTCAACATGCTCGCCGAACTGCTCCCCGGTCCGACGCTCGTCGCGCCGACCCATGGTGCCGGCTCCTTCTGCTCGGCCTCCGACGTCGCCGACACCACGTCGACGATCGATCTGGAGAGGGGCCGGAATCCCGCCCTCCTCGAGAGCGACGAGGACACCTTCGTCCGCACCCAGATCGGGAACTACCGCCTCCACCCGGCCTATTACGCCCACATGGGCCCGAGCAACCTCATCGGCGTCGGCGCCATCGACGCCGCCCCGCCGAAGGAGCTGGCTCCCGCCGATCTCGACGGCATCGATGCCGAGATCATCGACCTCCGGTCGGCGGCGGAGTGGTCCGCCGGCCACGTTCCGGGTTCACTGTGCGTCCCGTTGCGTGACGACACCGCCCAGTACATCGGGTGGGTGCTCCCCTGGAACCGCGACATCGTGCTCGTCGGCGCACCGGATCAGGTCGCCCAGGCCCGGCTGCAACTGGCCCGCATCGGATACGACGCCGTCGCCGGGGCCGTGACGGACGGTCTCGCCGCCTGGCGGGTCGAGGGGCGGGGCCTGGACACCGCGCGGATCGTCGGCTTCGAGAGCCTCGTCTCCGAGGCGCCGGACGTCGTGGTCGACGTACGTGACCCGCTCGAGTTCGGGGACGGCCACTTCGCCGAGGCGATCGACATGCACGTGTCCCGGTTCGCGTCGGAGGACGTCCCGGGGGAGCCCGGTGACGAGGTGTGGCTGTACTGCGCCACCGGCTACCGGGCGACGGTCGCCGCAGGCTTCGTCGAGCGCAGCGGCCGCAACCCGGTCATCGTCTTCGACAACTGGGACGAGCGCGGTCGCCGGCTCGCCGCTCAGGAGAGCTGAAGGAACAGCCTCTCCAGCTTGTCGGCCGTGTAGCCCTCGTCGGCGGCGGCATCGGGGTTCGTGGTGCACTGCGCCAGCGTCGCGGCGAAGAACTGGAAGCCGGCCTGCTCGAGGGCCTTCGAGGCCGCGGCGAACTGCGTCACGATCTCGGCGCAGTCGCGGCCGTCGGCGAGCATCCCCTGGATGCCGCGAACCTGGCCCTCGACGCGTCGGAGCCGGGCGGTGATCTGCTGGAGCTTCTCGTCGGGGATCTGCATGTCGACGAGTCTATACCCCTACGGGTATAGGTAGCGAACTTCCAGCGGTCTACGCGATCTTCTTGGGCACCTTGCCGGTCAGCGTCAGCATCCAGCGGATGACCTTGTGCCCGCCGTCGGCGGTGGGTCCGAACATGCAGGGGCATCCGCCGTCGATGACCCGGATGCCGTGCTCCCGCCCGAGGTCGGTGGCCTCGGCGGAGACGCTCCCGCCACCGGGGCCGCCGTGCATCCAGACCCGTTCGATCCCCAGCTCGGCACACTCGCGCATCGTGATCTCGGCACGGCGGGGGTGGGTCCCGATCACGACGGCCTCGACGCCCCCCGGAATCGAGCGCAGATCCGGATAGCAGGGATCTCCGCCTTCGACCTCGGTCGCATTGGGGTTCACGGCGAACACGTCGTAGCCGCGCTCCTTGAACCGGCGGTAGACGATGTTGCTGCCGTGCCCGCTCTTGGGATCGCGGGACACCCCGGTCACGGCGATCCGCTTGCGGGCGAGGAAGTCGATTGCGGCGTCCTTCATCGTGAGCATGGAAACGGCCTCCTTCCCCGCACTCGGTAATGCGCGGGGAAGGAGGCCGCCAGGGCCGGTCGGCCCGTTCGGTCTACGCCGAGAACGGCGTGGGTGTGAGGACTCCATCGACGATCTCGCCCAGGACGGTCACCGTGAAGTCGGACCAGGTGACTCCCTGGTCGGTCTTCAACTCGTCCGGATCGATCGCGTCGAGGTTCGCCATCTCGATCGAGGCGCCGCCGCACTGCGGGGGCATCGACTCGGCGAGCAGCTCACAGAGACGGATGCCGTCACCATCGGCGACGACGAAGCCCTTGACGGCGAGGACGCCGGTGGCATCGGTCGTGAGTGCCTCGGCGACCGTGAGGCCGCCGCCGACGACGAATCCGCTCACGCCCTCGGACGGATCGACGCTCAGGTCCGGCTCGTCCTCGAGGATCGGCGGCTCATCGAGCCCGGCACCCGGGATGTCCTGGCAGTCGGGAGCGCCGGCGAGGCAGGCTCCGGCGGCAGGGTTCGGAGGCAGGGTCTCGGTCGGAGCGTCGGTGACCGTCGGCGCGCCGGCGGCGTCGCTGGTCGACTCCGTCCCGCACGCCACGGCGACGAGCGCGAGTGCCGCCACCAGAGCGAGGAATCGGATGCGCATGGGATGTCCCTTCTCTTGATCGGTTGCGGCTATGACGGCTCGCTCCCGACCAGAGGTTCCCGGGAATCTCACTCGTACCGGATGGCCGCTCCCGGTTGAAGGCGAACGGCGTGGCGAGCGGGGGCGAGCACGACGACGACCGTGACGACCAGTGTGCCGAGGAGGGCGATGGGCAATGGCCAGGCCGGGTAGATCAGGGCGAAGTCGACCTCGAAGGTGCGTCCGAGCAGGCTCACGAGGACCGAACCGATGGCGTACCCCAGCGGCACCGCAGCCAGCCACCCGACGAACGCCACGGCGAGCGCCTCGGAGCGGACCATGCGTCGGATGTGCCGGGCGCGGGCGCCGAGGGCTCGGAGGATCCCGATCTCCCGCCTTCGCTCGATCACGTTCATGACCATCGTGTTGACGAGCCCGATCATCCCGATGGCGATGACGGGGATCCCGAGGATCAGCAGGATCGCGATGATCGTGCGGTTCTGGGTCTCGCTGGCGTCCCGTTCGATGTGGCGGGCCTCGACGTCGGCCGGGATGCGGGCGGCACTCAACGCCGCTCCGATGTCACTGGCCGTCCGATCGATGGCGTC
>DATHYU010000248.1:0-6113 GCA_035458965.1 Acidimicrobiia bacterium
TGCGGATGTCGCCGAGCATGGGCCGGATCTCGTCGGCGTCGTCGCGGTTGTAGATCTGACCGACCTCGCCGCGCGTGGCGGTGACGACGACCACCTGCTCGCCGGCCGAGGCGAGGGCGGCCATCGCTCCGCCCATCGAGATCGACTCGTCGTCGGGGTGGGCGTGGAAGGCGAGGAGACCGGGCATGGGGCGGGAAGGGTACTCGGGCCTGCGAGGCTCACCAGGCGGCGGCGATCGCCGCGGCGTCGTCCTGTGAGGCGCTCCCGCTCAGGGCGTAGACGCTCACGCGATCGAGGATCCCGTCCCATCGCCGGTGGATCTCCTCGATCGCGGCCTCCCACGAGGGGGCCAGCACGGCGAAGGTCTCGAGCGCGTCGTCGGTGACGGCCGCCGCCAACGCCCCCATGTCGCCGCCCACCACGGCCGCCCTGAGCTCGGCGGAGAGACGGTCGAGCCCGTGGACCTCCAGGACCGGCCGGTACGCCGACGTGGACCCGTAGAACCCGATGGTCCGGCGGATCGCCGTCTCGTGCCGGCCGCCCACGGCCACGAGGAGCGAGGCCGCCAGGGTCACGTCGTCGCGCGAACGCCCGGATCGCTCGAGGCCCTCGTGCAGGGCCGGGAGCGCGACCTGGCGAAGGTACTCGGGCGTCGAGAACGTGTGCACGTGGACCCCGTCGGCGACCTCGCCGGCGATCCGGTACGCATGGGGCCGGACGGCCGCGAGGTACACGGGGATGTCGGGATGGTCGATCGGCCCGGGACCGTGCATCGGTGTGAGCAGGTCCAACTGGTAGAAGCGGCCGTCGAAGCGGAGCGGGTGCAGCCCCTGGAACGCTCCCCAGATGTGGCGCACGCACTCCACCAGCTCGCGAAGCCGCGGGCCGGGGGACTCGACGGGCGTGGCGTACCTCCGGGCGTTGTGCGCCTTCACCTGAGACCCCAGACCGAGCAGGAACCGCCCCCCCGTCGCCGCCTGGAGGTCCCAGGCGGTGAGCGCCGTGACCATCGGGCTCCGCGTGAAGGCGGTCGCCACCCCGGTCCCGACCTGCAGGCGGCCGGTGGCGAGGCCTGCGGCCAGCGCGGGCAGGTACGGATCGTGAGGGGTCTCGGTGGTCCACAGCCCGGTGAATCCGAGCCGCTCGGCCTCCAGCGCCGCGGCGCCGGCCTCCCGGAGATCGACGGGGAACGCCCAATCCAACTGCATGCCGGGACAGTACCTCCACGCAGGATCCCCCCGTCGACGCCGGGTGCGCGGCATTCCGGCGGGCCATCGAGATCGAGAGGGAACGCCTCGGTCTGTCGGGCATCGGCTTGAATGCCGACCATGCCGCTCGGCGCCCTCGTCCCACTCGCCGTCCTGGCGCTGGCCTGGATCGTGTATTGCCTCGTCGACCTGCGCCGCAGCGAGGTGCAGTACTTCCCGAAGTGGGCCTGGGCGCTCATCATCGGCCTCAGCGTCCCGTTCGGAGGCCTCGTCTACCTGATCGTCGGCCGCACCCCGCGGATCGCTCCGGGATCCGCCGGCGAGGCGGAGAGCCCGACGGACCTCGCGCCCTCCGGGCGCCCGGCGGAGCACCGCTCGCCCCGCCCAGGGACGGGCGCGACCGTGATCGCCACCCACGGTCTGACGAAGCGGTACGGGACGACGACGGCACTCGACGCCGTCGATCTCTCGGTGCCGACGGGCGTCGTGTACGGCCTCGTCGGCCCCAACGGTGCCGGCAAGACGACGCTCCTCTCGCTCCTCGCGGGGCTCCGGACGCCGACGGCCGGGCACCTCGAGATCGATGCCGATCCGACCCGGATCTCGGTGCTTCCCGACGCGCCGCGATTCGAGCCCTGGCTGTCGGGCCGCGAGGTCGTCGAGTTGGCGCTCGATCTCTCAGGCCGGCCCGCCGGCGCACGATCGGTCGACGAGGTGCTCGCCGACGCCGGTCTCGCCGACGCGGCCGACCGCGTGGTGGCCGGCTACTCCCGGGGCATGCTGCAGCGCCTGGGAATCGCCGCCACCGTGGTCACGAACCCGGTCGTGCTCATGCTGGACGAGCCCGCCTCGGCCCTCGATCCGATGGGCCGCCGCGAGGTCCTGGATCTCGTCCGCAGGCTGCGCGGTGAGGCCACGGTCGTCTTCTCGAGCCACATCCTGGGCGACGTGCAGGAGGTGAGCGACTGGGTCGGCATCCTCGATCGCGGCCGGCTTCGGTTCCAGGGCCCGGTCGACACCCTCCTCGGCGACGGCGCCACCCTGGTGTACGAGGTCCGCACCCGCGCCGGGTCCGCCGCCACCGCATCGGCCCTCGCCGACCAGGCCTGGGTGGCGTCGATCGACGTGGTGGACGAGCACATCGTCCGGGTCCATGCGACGTCGATCGAGGATGCCGAGCACCGGCTGGTCGCGAGCCTGGCGGCCTCGGGAGCCCGGATCACGTCCGTCGCCCCCGTCACGCCGACGCTCGAGGACGTGTTCCTGGAGGTCACCCGGTGACGCTGCTGCGCCTCGAGTGGCTCCGCCTCGTACGCACGCGGCGCCTCCCCGCCCTGATCGGGGTGTACCTCTTCTTCGGCCTCATCGGTCCCCTGACCGCTCGCTACATCGGCGACATCGTCGAGCGGTTCGGCGGCGAGGTGACCGTGATCTTCCCGGACCCGGTTCCTGCCGACGGCATCGCCCAGTACGTCTCGAACGCGTCGCAGATCGGCGTGCTCGTGGCGGTGGCCGTCGCCGCCGGTGCCCTCACCCTCGACGCCCTTCCCGAGATGTCCATCTTCCTGCGAACGAGGGTCCGCCCTGTTGCGCGCCTGGTGCTCCCCCGCTTCACGATGGCAGTGGCGGCGGCCGCCGGCGCGTATCTCCTCGGCCTGCTGGCCGCCTGGTACGAGACGGTGGTGCTCCTGGGGAGCCTCCCGGTCGGGCGGCTGCTCGGGGGCCTCGCCTTCGGCATCCTCTATCTCGGCTTCGCCATCGCGGTCGTGGCCGCCGCCGGTGCACGGCTCCGCAGCGTGATCGGGACCGTCGGGCTGTCCGTCGCCGTGCTGGTCGTGATGCCGGTCCTGGCCGTGATCGATGCCGTCGGGCGGTGGCTGCCGAGCCACCTCGTGGGAGCCCAGGTGGGACTGCTCGAGGGGGCCTCCTTCGTCGACTACCTCCCGGCAGCGGCGGTCGCGCTCGTGACCGGCGGTCTGCTCGTGACGATGGCGCTGCGGCGGGCCGAGATCGCCGAGTTGTAGGGCGGGGCTACCCTCCGCCCGTGCCCTCGGGAACCTTCTCCCATGCCGTCGTCGTGCGCGCACGCCCGGCCGACGTCTGGACGCGCCTGCAGGACGCCGAGACGTGGTCCGGGATCGGCCCCATCGACGACGTCTGGGACGCCACCCACGGCGACGACGGCGTCATCTCCGGCTACCGGTGGTCGGCGACCGCGGCGGGGAGGTCGTGGAAGGGGACGGCCCGCACCACCGAGGCCGTGCCCGAAGAGCGGCTCACGCTCACCCTGACGTCGTCGGAGGTGCGCGGGACGCTCACCACGAAGGTCTCCCCGACCGGTGAGGGGTCCCACCTGACCGTGACCTTGAAGGTGGAGACGGTCGGCATGCTCTCGACGCTCTTCTGGGGGGTCGTGCGGACGGCGATGGAGCACGGCCTGCCGAAGCAGGTGGAGGACTTCGGGGCGAAGTTCGACTGACCGCTAGGAGATGAGGCGGGATCGGCGTCACGCAGGCGCTGCGACAGCCCTTCGAGCAGCCGACGGGCGATCGATGGGACGGCCACCAGCGACGAGAAGTCCTTGCGGTGGATCGTGAAGAGCGTCGAGTCCTCGACGGTCGTCACCGTCGCCGATCGCGGTCCGCCGACCCTCGCCGCCCCACGACCCTTCTGCATCGAGTGGGTGGATCGTAGTGAGGTGGGAGGCGCGGCCGCTCAACGCATCATCGCCACGGCCGAGTCGGGGCACGCGACGGCGAACTCCTCCGACGCGGCGATCGCCGGCGGCGCGTCGGAGCGGTCGAAGCGCTCGAACCCGAGATGGGCGAAGAAGCCCGGCGCCGTCTCGGTGAGCAGCCGGACGGATCGCAGGTCCGCCGCCGCCGCCGCGGCGAGGGCCGCCTCCGTCAACCGTCGGCCGAGGCCGGTGCCCCGGAGCTCCTCGGCGACGACCACCGACCGGAGCAGCCCGTCGCCGTCGTGATGCTCGAGAGCGGCGGCGCCGACGAGACGCCCTCCGACGCGGACCACGAACAGGTCGGTCGGACCGTGCTCGCCGAGACGCGCCGCCGGGAGGCCGGCCGCGGTGAGGAGCGCCAGGATCTCGGGGAGGTCGGCCGGCGTGCCAGCGACGGGTTCCATGACCCCCAAGCGTAAAGCATCGAGCCCGGGCGAACCCGGGCTCGACGGCTGGATGCGGGTCGGTCTACTCCCCTTCGGTGGCTTCCGCCTCTGCGAGGGCGGCGGCGAGCTTGCTCGCCTCCTCCCGGCCACCCTCGGCCAGCTCGGCACGGTCCGTGAGGAGCGTGACGTCGTTGCCGAAGATCTGCAGGAACCCGCCGTGGGTGGCCACCGTGATGGTCGAACCGTCGGCGGCCGTCACGATGGACGAGCCGGTCGACAGGGCCGCCATCGTGGGCTCGTGATCGGCGAGCACGCCGATCTCGCCCTCGGTGGTCCGGGTGACGAGCATCGTCGCCTCCCCCGCCCACACGACGGACTCCGGTGACACGATCTCCAGCTTGAACGACTTCGCCATGCGCTACGCCTTCTCGAGTTCCTTCGCACGGGCGAACACGTCTTCGAGCCCGCCCTGCATGTAGAAGGCCTGCTCCGGCAGGTGGTCGACCTCGCCGTCGATGATCGCCTTGAACGAGCGAATCGTTTCGGCGAGCTCCACGGTCTTGCCCGGGATGCCGGTGAACTGCTCGGCCACGTAGAACGGCTGCGACAGGAACCGCTCGATGCGCCGGGCACGGCCCACGATGAGCTTGTCCTCCTCGGACAGCTCGTCGATGCCGAGGATGGCGATGATGTCCTGCAGGTCCTTGTAGCGCTGCAGGATCTGCTGGACCCGGCGAGCCGTGGTGTAGTGCTCCTGGCCCACGATGCGCGGGTCGAGGATCCGGCTCGTCGAGTCGAGCGGGTCCACCGCCGGGTAGATGCCGAGCTCGGAGATGCGGCGGGACAGCACCGTGGTGGCGTCCAGATGCGCGAACGTCGTGTGCGGCGCCGGGTCGGTGATGTCGTCGGCGGGGACGTAGATGGCCTGGAGCGAGGTGATCGACTTGCCCCGCACCGAGGTGATGCGTTCCTGGAGCGCGCCCATCTCGTCGGCGAGCGTCGGCTGGTAGCCCACGGCCGACGGCATCCGGCCGAGGAGCGTGGACACCTCCGAACCGGCCTGGGTGAACCGGAAGATGTTGTCCACGAACAGGAGCACGTCCTGGCCCTGCTCGTCCCGGAAGTACTCGGCCATCGTGAGGGCCGAGAGCGCCACGCGGAGGCGGACCCCCGGCGGCTCGTCCATCTGGCCGAACACGAGCGCCGTGTTCTTGATGACCCCGGACTCGGTCATCTCGATGAACAGGTCGTTTCCCTCACGGGTGCGCTCGCCGACGCCGGCGAAGACGGACACACCGCCGTGCTGGGTGGCGACGCGGTGGATCATCTCCTGGATGACGACGGTCTTGCCGACGCCGGCGCCACCGAACATGCCGATCTTGCCACCCTGGACGTACGGCTCGAGCAGGTCGATGACCTTGATGCCGGTCTCGAACATCTTGAGCTCGGTCGACTGTTCCTCGAGCGAGGGCGCGGGCCGGTGAATCGGCCAGCGCTCCTTGGCTTCGACCGGCCGGCTCGGGTCGTCGACCGGCTCGCCGAGCACGTTCAGCACGCGGCCGAGCGTCGACGGCCCCACGGGCATCGAGATGGGCGCGCCGAGATCTTCGGCCGACATGCCGCGCTGGAGCCCGTCGGTGGGCTTCATGGCGACAGTTCTCACGCGGTTCTCGCCCAGATGCTGCTCGACCTCGACAATGATGTCGATGTCTTCGTCGCCGGCCTTGCCGGTGACGCGCACGGCGTTGTAGATCGCCGGGAGCTGCCCCCCGTCGAACTTGA
>DATHYU010000249.1:0-13187 GCA_035458965.1 Acidimicrobiia bacterium
TCGTCGCCGCCATCAGCCTGATCCCCGCCATCGTCACCTTCCAGCGCGGCCGCGTCGTGCGTGCTCTCGTCGAGCACACGTGGCTCGGCAAGCCCGCCTCGCCCCCCGAGGACCCCCGCGACCTCGTCCGTCCCGAAAGGAACCCGTCATGAAGCGCATCCTCCCGCTCCTCGCTCTCATCGGATTCCTCGTGTACACCGGGATCTACATCGTCGTGTACCTCGTGCGCGCCTTCCGCATCGGCGATCCCGTGCCGGGGGAGGTCGTGCAGGTGTGGCACGGTGACCCGTTCATGCGGTCGATCCTCGTGACGACGCTCTTCGTCCTCGGGTTGCTCGTCCTCATCGGCTACGTCGAGATCATGCGGGTGGCGCGACGATCGGGCCGCGGCGTCAAGGTGCGGGCCGACCTGTGGGACTGGATCGCCGAGCGCAGTGACGACACCGGCGAGCCGATCGACGAGATCGTCGACCGAGCGGTGGCCGCCTATCGGGATCGTCTCGAATCCACGAGGGTCTGAGCCGGGCCGGAACGCACGCGGGTAGTGTCGATCCACCGCCACAGGAGGACGACATGGACGCGACGCCGCGGGTCGCGATCTACGGCGCCGGCCAGTTCGGAAATCTCGCCGCCCGGATCGCCACGGAGAAGGGCTACCCCGTCGTCGCCGCATACAACCGTGCCGGAGCCAAGGTGGGAAAGGATCTCGGCCGCCTCGCCGGTCTCGACCGCGACCTCGGCGTGATCGTCCAGGACTGCGAGACCGCCGACTACTCGGCCGAACCGGCCGACGTCGGCATCGTGGCGCTGTCCGACCGCCTCCACGAGGCCATGCCGGCGTACCTGCGTCTCATGGAGGCGGGCACGAACGTCATCTGCCACGCCGTCGAGGCCAGCTTCCCGTGGGGAGCGAACCCCGGGCTCGCCGCCGAGATCGACGCCGCTGCGAAGGCGAACGGCGTGTCGTTCCTCGGCACCAGCCTCTGGGACATGTCACGGATCTGGTCGGGGATCCTCGTCGCCGGGCCCTGCACCGAGATCCGCGCCCTCCACCACACGACGCACACCGCCATCGAGGGGGCCGGGAAGGCGCTCATGCTGTGGTGCGGCGTCGGCATGACACCCGACGAGTTCGAGGAGCGGATGGTCCACGACGGCGGTCGGATGAGCGGGCTGTACCGGCTCGCCCCGTGGCACGTGCTCCACGCCCTCGGCTACACCGTCACGAACGTGACCGAACGGCGCGAGCCCATCATCTGGGACGAGCCCGTCTACTGCCGGCCGCTGCAGGAGGAGATCCCGCCCGGCATCGCCGTCGGACTGCGCATCCGGGCCGATCTCGAGACCGCCGAGGGTGTCACGGCGCACGCCACCGTCGAGCTGCGGGTGTTCCGCAAGGGGGAGAAGGAGCACATGATCTGGGAGGTGGACGGGATGCCGTCCTCGAAGATCCGCGTCGACCGCGGCCGCGACGGCGTCTGGGCGTCCTCGTCGAGCATGGTCAACCGCATCCCCGACGTGATCGCCGCCGAGCCCGGGATCCGGCTCATGTCGGAGCTCGGCCCACTGAGGCACTCGGCGCTGCCGGGCCCCCGATGAGCGGCGTCCCCATCTCGCTCGGCAGGGATGCCCTGCTCGCCCGGGCCCGCGAGGTCACCGGCATCGACCGCGACGACACCGATGCCGTCGAGGCCCTCGACGTGCTGCTCGCCTCGCTCAACGGCGAGTCGCAGCTGCACGCCGAAGGGGCGACGGCGATGGAGCGCAAGCTGATCCGGCTCCTCTCGAACCGGCTGCGGATCCAGCGGGACTTCGCAGAGCACCCCGAGATCCGCGACCAGGAGATCCGCCCGCCGCTGATCATCTTCGGGATGGCCCGGACCGGGACCACGAAGCTGCAGAAGGTGCTCTCGGCGTCGGGCGACTTCAACTGGTGGCCGCTGTGGCAGGTCCTCAACCCGGCGCTCCACACGGGGGTCCCCGGCGAGTCCCCTCGGCCCCGCATCGACGACGCGACAGGGTTCGCCGACTGGTACGCCCGCGTGTCGCCCGAGGCGATGATCGGCCACGAGTACTCGACGTTCGAGCCGGAGGAGGAGTGCATGGTGCTCGAGCACACGCTCGTGACACCCGTCTTCTTCGGGTTCTCCGTCGTCAACGACTACCTGGGCTGGGTGATGCGCCAGGACATCCGCGCGCAGTTCCGCTTCCTCCGCGAGATGGTCCAGTACCTGCAGTGGCAGGGGCTCGCCGACCCCGCCAAGCGGTGGATCCTCAAGTGCCCGCTCTACCACGGGATGGCGGACCTGATCATGGAGCAGTTCCCGGGAGCCCAGATCTTCATGATGCACCGCAACCCGGCGGAGAACATCCCGTCGTGGCTCAAGCTCGCCGACGGCCTCTACGCCGCGTTCGCGAACCGGCTCGTCGACACCGACCAGCAGGTGCGGGGACTCGTCGGTGGCATGCGCCGTCACCTCCGCGTGCGCGCCGAGCACCCCGAGTGGAGGATGCTCGACGTCGCCTTCGGGGACCTCGTCACCGACTCGTATGCCGTGATCGAGCGGATCTACGACGCCCTCGGGGACCCGCTCACCGAGGAGTCGAAGGCCCGGATGCTCCAATGGGAGCACGACAACCCGCAGCACAAGAAGGGCAGGCACACCTACGCTCTCGACGACTACGGGCTGACCGCAGAGGGCGTCGCCGAATCCTTCGAGGAGTACCTGGCGTTCCAGCGCGAGATGTTCGGCTGACCCGTCGCCGGGGCAGGGCTATGCCGTCGGGAACTCGCCGCCCTCGATCCACGCCAGCATGCCGTCACGGCGGACCGCGTCGACGTGCTCGATGCGGAGTCCGTCGTCGCCCTGGTGATACGTCATGCCCATGACCTCGCCGTCGGGCGTCTGATAGGAGACCTTGCGGGCCAGTCCGGCCTCCTCGAGGCGAGCGGCAACGGCCTTGAGGTCCTCGGCCCAGAACGCGATGTGGTCGAGACCGTGGGCCGGCCACCACGGCGTCCCCGCGACACCCTGGATGAGCTCGAGGTACGAAGGGCCCTGCCTGGCGATGGCGATCTGCAAGGTCACGTTCAGCGGCTCGCCGTCGGCCACGACATCGATCGTGCGCTCGGCCCGCGTCCACTCCCAGCCGAAGGCGCGGCCGAAGTCCTCGCAGGCGGCGTCGATGTCCTCGACCACCATTCCGATCTGCCAGACCCCGTCCATGTGCGTCACATCCTCGCGCGTTTCATGGCCCGACGACGGTGCGAAGCCCGCCGCGGGTCTTGTCGGCGGCGGACCGGAAGGCTTCGGCGACCTCGTCGAGCGGAAAGCGATGGGTGATGAGATCGTCGAGATCGTCACGGCGGCGGCCGAGGATCGCGAGCGCGACGTCGTAGTCGTGGACACCGTCGAGGAGCCCGTAGGTCACCGGGAAGAACAGGCGCTGCTCCCGAAAGATCGACCGGCGCACGTCGAGCGACTGCGCGATGTCGAAGAGCCCGAGCCCGATCACCTCGCCGGCGGGTGCGACGATCCTCAGCGCCTCGCCGAAGGTCGGCGCGGTCCCGCCGACGGCCTCCACCACGACATCGGGCCCGGCGCGACGGAACCGGTCGGCCGCCTCCCCCGAATCGACGACCTCATCGGCTCCCAGCGCGGCGGACATCACCGCCTGGTGGGGATACCGGGCCGAGGCGAGCACCGTCGCCGCCCCCATCTCCCTCGCGGTCACCTGCGTGAGCAGGCCGGCGACCCCGGATCCCAGGACGGCCACGGTGAGGCCTTCGAGGCCCCGGGTGCGGCCGGTGAAGCTCCATCGGAACGCGTGGACTGCGCACGCGAGGGGCTCGGTGAGCGTGGCCGTCGCCGGGGCGACCCCGGCGGGCACGGCGAAGACCGCCGCCTCGGGGACCACCATCGCATCCGCGAAGCCCCAGGACGGCACCGTCGTCCGGTTCCGGCAGAACCAGGCGGTGCCGGACTCGCACGCGGCGCACGCACCGCATGCCCCCGTCAGGTTCGGCTCGACGACGACGAGCGTGCCGTCCTCGAGGGTCCCGGCGATCTCATGGCCCGCCGCCCCCGGCTCCGGGCCGTCGCCCTTCGTGATGCCGAGCTCCGGGTGACGCCAGCCGTGGAGGTTCGACCCGCAGATGCCACACGACTCGACGGCGATCCGAATCCGCCCCGGCCCCGGCTCCGGGAGCGCGAACTCGCCGAGGTCGATCTGCTCGGGGCCCGTCAGATATGCGGCGCGCATCAGAACCGGAATCGCGGGACCGGCGGGTTCACCGAGTACTCGACGACGCCGTAGCCGCGCTCGCCGGTCTCGAGCACCTCGAAGTCGAAGAAGGGCTCGTGGCAGTCGAGTCGCGCCTCGGCATCGTTCTCCGACCGCATGAGCCCGTTGCGCGTGTGCCCGTGCTTCCGCCCGGTCTGCACGGTCAGCTGTTCGTCGCCGAGGTCGAAGCGGAACGTGAAGGCCTGCGCCGTGCGCTCGTCGTCTTCGAAACGGGCCTCGCACGAGGCCGAGCGGATCGGGCGCGTCCCGTCGGCGTCACCGACCCAGCCACCGACGGGATTGGCGCCCTCGGGCAGCCGCTGGTCGGGGCGCATCCACCCGAAGGCGTTGAGGTGGCGGTCGGGCAGCTGGATCGAAGGCCAGTAATGGCCGAGCGAGTTCTCGAGCGTCCGATGGCGTCGCGGCTCCCACGACGTGTCACGGACGAACCGGTGCGTCCAGGAATGATCACGGTGGGCCCAGGAATCGATGCGCCTCTCCTCCCCCTCCCGGGGACCGCCGCGGGCGACGAAGGTGCCGCGGCAATCGAGCGCCTGCTCGTAGTGCCCGCCGTACGCCTCGAAGGCCCCCAACGGATTGCCGCCGGGGATGTCGGCGTAGTCGAAGGTCCCGAAGCGCACGTCGTAGGCGAGGTCGAAGCCGAACTTCGGGCCATCGAACGTCCAGCGATAGCGGGAGAACGGCTCGACGACCCGGAACTCGATGTGGCCGTCGCCCAGAGCGTCGAACCCGCCGAGGTCGCGATCGAGGGGCTGCTTGGACGCCCACTGCTGGTGGACGCCGTCCACCACGTACATCGCCGACGCCCGCAGGTAGCCGTGGGATCGGGAGGCGTGGATGTGGTTGATCCCGAAGACGTCGGCCTCGCGATCCACGACGGAGAACCAGAAGTTGTCGGACCACAGGCCGTCGTGCCCCTCCGGCGGGGCGTGGAGGTACTCGTCGGCGGTGCTCAGTGCCACGTTCGTCTCCTTCGCATCGCCTGCCGCTCGGACCAGGATCGTACGGCAGCGGCGACCGCCTCCGCGTCACCGGGATCGACGGGGCTCGGCCGAGGATGGGCGTCGAAATGGGCCCGGAGCCCCGGATCCTCGAGGACGGCCGACCAGTCCGGGCCGTCGACCGGGGGGAGCTCGCCCTCGAGGGGGGGCAGATAGGTCCCGTCTCCCCAGGCGGCCAGCTCCCACATCCCGGCCTCCCCCGCCTCTGCGATCGCGGCGAGACGAGGGTCGTGGACCCGTCGCTCGGCGATCGCCCGCATGAGGCGCAGCGGTGACAGATAGGCGCGTGCCCGCTCGAAGCGGAGGCCGTAGGCGACCCGATGGTCCTCGACGGTGATGCCCGCAGCCTGCTCGTAGGCGGCGACGGCGTCGCCGTCGACGGCGCACCACCCGGAGAACTGACGCGTGAAGGCGATGTCGGCCATGGGATCGCCGGTCCAGGCACGCTCCCAGTCGAGGACGGCGCCGATCTCACCAGGGCCGGTCCAGGCGACGTTGGCGAACCGGTAGTCGCCATGACAGAGGACCGCCCGACCGGACCCCGATGGGAGGCGGGCGCGCAGCCAGCGCAGGCCGATCTCGAACCCCGGGTGGCGGTGCAATGCGATCCGCCGGTACTCCTCGAACATGCGCAGCCATTCCGTGGCGAGGGCATCGTCGGCCGTCATGTCCTCGGCTCGCCCCTCACGATGGAGCGCGCCGAGTGCGGAGGCGAAGCTTCGCCGGTAGGCCGCGCGCTCGACCTCGGGCACCTCGTCGAGATCGAGGACCTCACCGGGTGCCCGGGTCTGCACGGAGAACGGGCTGCCGAGCAGCGCGCCCGACCGATCGAGACCGAGGACCCGAGGCGCCGGCACCGATCCGGCGGCCGCTTCGATCCAGCCCGCCTCGACGGCCGGGTCGTACGGCTCCATCGTCCCCCCGGCCGGCGCGAGGCGCACGATCCACTCGTCGCCGGCGGCGTCCCGGGCGAGGAGCGTCGTCCACGCATGCCCGCCCGACAGCCGGGTGGTGGAGACCGGGCGGGTCACGAGGACGCCGGCGACGGCCTCGATCGCATCGGCCAGCTCCTGCATGGGCTCAACGTACCCCCCTATCGTGCGCCCGTGCCGTACCCGCACCTGTTCTCGCCGATCACGATCGGACCGCTCGAGCTCAGGAACCGGATCGTCCTCTCGGCGATGACGACGGGATTCGGCTTCGATCAGGGCGCCCCGACCGACGACATGGTGGCCTACGTCCGGGAGCGGTCACGGGGCGTCGGGCTCGCCACGGTCGCCTTCGGCGCCGTGCGGCCGGAGGGCCGGGTCGAGGAGCAGCTCCCCTGGATGTGGCGGGAGGACGCAGGCGAGGCGCTGGCACCGCTGGCGGCGGCGATCCACGACCGTGGCGCCCGCGCCTCGCTGCAGCTGGGCCATGGAGGACGCCAGGTGTCGCCGAAGGTGACCGGCACGCCGCCGGTGGCCCCGTCCGCGGTGCCACCCGACGTCCATGTCGACGTCGCACCGGAGGAGCTCACCGCCGACGACATCGTGGGAATCGTCGGGGCCTTTGCGTCGGCGGCCGCGAAGGCGGCTGCCGCCGGGTTCGACGCCGTCGAGATCCACGGCGGCCACGGCTACCTCGTCCAGCAGTTCCTCTCCCCCATCGCCAACCGGCGCACCGACGGGTACGGCCAGGACCCGGCCCGCTTCGGCGTCGAGGTGATCCAGGCGATCCTCGCCGCGGCACCCGGGCTCGCCCTCATCGTCCGGATCAACGGCTCCGACATCGTCGAGGGCGGGATGACGGTCGACGACGCCGTCGCCGCCGCCGAGCGGTTCGACCGGGCAGGCGCCGATGCCATCCTCGTGTCGGCCGGGGTGTACGGGTCGGTGCCGTACACGATCCCCCTCCTCGACGACCACGAGGGGACGTTTCTCCGCCTGGCCGCGACCGTCCGGCGCCGCACGGGGGCGACGGTCATCGGGGTCGGCCGCATCACGATGCCCGACACGGCCGAGGAGGCCATCGCGCGTGGGGACGTCGATGCCGTGGCGATCGGCCGGGCACTGCTCGCCGATCCCGACTGGGTCGCGAAGGCGGAGGCCGGAGACGTCGATGCGATCCGTCCGTGCATCGCCACGGTGCAGGCGTGCGCCGGGATGCTCCAGCACGGTGAGCCCATCTCGTGTGCCGTGAACCCCGAGGTGGGCAGGGAGTCGCGACCGGTTCCCGGGCCGACCGACCGGCCTCGCGCCGTGGCCGTCGTCGGAGGCGGGCCGGCGGGGATGGAGGCGGCGCGCCGCGCCGCGGAGCTCGGACACCGGGTCACCCTCTTCGAACGGGAGCGGCAGCTCGGCGGACAGCTGCGCCGGGCCGCCGCGACCCCGCCGCTCGCCCATTTCGAGCGGCTCGTCACGTGGTACGAAGGCCGCCTCGCCGGCCTCGGTGTCCGGATCCGCCTCGGGGCCGACGTCACGGCGACGACGCTGGAACTCGAGGAGCCCGCCACGGTGATCCTCGCCACCGGCGCCGTCACGGAGGTGCCGGCCCTCGAGGGGTACGACGTGCTCCCGACCTGGACGATGGAGGACGCCATCGACGGTGGGCCGTCGACCACCGGATCCATCGGGCTCCCCGCCGGCGTCGTGGTCGCCGGGGCGGGCCAGCGGGCCCTCGCCACGGCGCTGTGGGCCGCGGAGGCGGGCGCCTCCGTGACCCTCGTCCACGAGGGACGAACGGGAACCGACACGAGCGGCCTCACCCGCCGGGCCCTCCTCACCCGTTGCGATCGAGCGGGGATCCGGCTGATCGAGGGAAGGGTCGCCCTGATCCGGGACGACGGCGTCGGGCTCGCCAAAGGTGGCTTCGTGTCCGCCGGAGGCCTCGTGCTCGCCGATCGGATGCGTCCCGAGGCGCCCTCGGGCCTCGATGGGATCAGGATCGGCGACGTCCGCGATGCCCGGGATGTCGCCGCGGCCATCGCCGAGGGACGGCAGGCGGCCGAAGCACTCTGAGTCAGCCGATTCGAGCGAAGAAGGCGAGGGCGCGCGCGACGAGCAGGTCGGAGGCATCGGGATCGTGGTCGGGATGGCCCTCCTCGCCGAACAGGTGACCGGCTCCCGGGTACACGAAGAGCTCGCCGTCGTCGGAGGCGGCGCAGATGTCTCGAGCCGCCTCGGTGTCGCCTTCGTCGAAGGGGTCGTCGGATCGCAGATGCACCTGGACCGGGACGGCTGCCGGCCACGGGCCGAAGAACTCGAGCGGCACCGCCGAGTGGCACAGCAGCGCCCCGCGCGCCCCGGACCGCCCCTGGGCAAGCCGCTGCGCCGGCAGCACGCCGAGCGAGAAGCCGGCGTACACCAGTCCCTCGGGCAGGCCGGCCACCGCAGCGAGGCCGCGGTCGGCCATCGCGTCGAACCCGATCTCCTCCGCGTACGCCACGCCGTCGGCCACGTCGGTGAAGGTGCGCCCGTCGAAGAGGTCGGCAACGTGCACCGTGTTCCCCACGGCCCCGAACGCGTCGGCGAGCGCCTCGATGCCGGCCGTCACACCGAGGGCGTGATGGAAGAGGACGACGTCGGCCACTACCGGCGCTGGTTGAAGCCGCGGCCCAGGTACTCCGAGACGATCCGGGTGCGCTGGATGGTGGTGGTCCCACCACCCAGCGACCAGCCATGGGCGTCACGGTGGTACCGCTCGATGCCGTATTCCTTCGAGTACCCGTTGGCGCCGTGGAGCTGGATCGCCAGATCCGACACCTTCTTCGCCATCTCGTTGGCGAAGCACTTCGCGATCGACGCGTCGAGCGTCGGCGGGGCGCCCCGGCCGGCCTTCTTGGCGGCCTTCCAGAGCAGCATGCGCGCCGCCTCGACCTCGATGACCATGTCGGCGAGGGCGAGCTGGACGGCCTGGAACTCGACGATGTCCTTGCCGAACTGCTGGCGTTCCTGGACGTACTCCGCGCTGCGGTCGAGGCACGCCTGGCCGATGGCGAGGCTCATCGTCGTGTTCCCGAGCCGCTCGATCGAGAACGCGGTGAACAGGTCCCGGAAGCCGCCGGCCCCGACGATCATGTTCTCGATCGGCACCCGGACCTCGTCGAAGAACATGTCGGCAGACGGGATCCCGTGGAACCCCATGAACTGCTCCTGCTTTCCGAACGTGAGACCCGGGGTCCCGTCGTCGACGATCACCGCGCCGATCGAGCGGGCGCCGAGCCCCTCGTCGAGGCGGCAGTAGACGAGGTACTGGTCGGCGGCGCCGCCCCCCGAGCACCAGCGCTTGGTCCCGGTGATGACGATCTCGTCGCCCTCGATGACGCCCCTGGTGAGCATGTCGGTGGCCGCCGATCCGGCGTCGGGCTCGGAGATGGCGACCGCCATGACCTTCTCGCCGGCGATGATCGGCGGCAGGAACTTCGCCTTCTGCTCGTCCGTCCCGAAGAGGTCGACGACACGCGCCGGACCCGTGTTCGCCTCGAAGACGTAGAAGGCGGCGAGCTGGCACTCCTTGGCGAGCTCTTCGATCACGATGAGGGCGTCCATGAGCTCGGCGCCCGATCCGCCGTGCTCCTCGGGGAGGCACATGCCCATGAACCCGAGCGAAGCCAGGTACCGCTTCTCCTCCTTCGGGAAGAAGGAGAAGTTCTCGTCCCACTCGAGCGCCTTGGGTGCGTATCGCTCCTTCGCGAGTGAGGCGACCATCTCCTTCAACGCCTTTTGCTCCTCGGTGAGCATGAAGTCGATCACGGGCGGCCTCCCAACCAAACGGTCGTTTGGTTAGATTCTAAGGTCACCCGCGACCCCCGGAGTCCGATCCCGTGAACATCGGCGAAACCATCGCCCGGAGCGCCCACCGCAACCCCACGGGCGATGCGATCATCGACCCCGACACGAACCGGCGATCCACGTTCGCCGAGATGAACGCCCGGGTGAACCGGCTGTCGCACGCGCTGCGCGGCGAGCTCGGGCTCGACAAGGGCGACCGTGTCGCGATCCTCGCCAAGAACTCGACCGAGTTCATGGAGACCTTCTACGCCGCGGCGAAGACGGGCACGATCGCCCAGCCGATGAACTGGCGGCTCGCGGTCCCCGAGCTGGGGCGGATCCTCGAGAACGGATCGCCGAAGGCGATCATCGTCAACGAGGGGTTCCGCGGCGAGATGGAGCAGCTGCAGGGCCTCGTCGACATCCCCCACTGGATCACCTTCGACCCCAACGAGGACTCCGCCTTCGAGGAACTCCTGGCCCGCCACCCCGACGACGAACCGCCCCTCGACGCCGCAGACGACGACCCCTTCTTCATCCTGTACACCGGAGGGACCACCGGCGTCCCCAAGGGCGCCCTCCACTCGCACCGCTCGGCCTTCACGTTCATGCTCAATCAGACCGCAGCCGAGCGCATCGCCCCCACCGATGTCTACATGCTGACGGGCCAGATGTTCCACATCCCGGTCGTGATCTCGATGAACTACCTGGCCTTCGCGCGGCCGGTCGTCTTGATCACCTTCGAGCCCGGCAAGGCCCTCGAGCTCATCGAGCAGGAGCGGGTCTCGGGGTTCCTGGCCATCACGACGATGCTCAACCTGCTCCTCAACCACGAGGACTTCTCCAAACGCGACCTCTCCTCGCTGCGGATCCTGATGTACGGGGGCGGGCCCATGCCGGAGCCGGTCATTCGCCGGGCCATGACCGAGCTCGGCTGCGACCTCACACAGGGGTATGGCCAGACCGAGGGCGGCACGATGACGTTCCTGCCGCCGTGGGTCCACCGCGACGCGCTCGAGGGCAAGAACACGCACCGCCTGAGGTCGTGCGGGCTCGAGTCGCACATGAACTCGGTCCAGGTCCTCGACGAGGACGGCAATCCCGTGCCCCGCGATCGCGAGACCGTCGGCGAGATCGTCGTGAAGTCCGAGGCGAACATGCTGCGGTACTGGAACCAGCCCGAGATGACGGCCCAGACCATCAAGGACGGCTGGATGTGGACCGGCGATGCCGCGACCTGGGACCAGGACGGATTCGTCTACATCGTCGACCGCAAGAAGGAGATGATCATCTCCGGCGGCGAGAACATCTACCCGGCGCAGGTCGAGCAGGTGCTCTACCAGCATCCGGCCGTGCTGGCGGCGGCCGTCGTGGGGGTTCCCGACGACACGTGGGGGGAGGCGGTCCACGCCGAGGTGGTCCTCAAGCCCGGCGAGACCGCCACCGAGGGCGAGCTGATCGAGTTGGTGCGCTCACAGCTCGCCTCCTACATGAAGCCGCGGTCGGTGGCGTTCGTCGACGAGCTGCCGATGAGCCCGACGGGCAAGATCATGAAGCACGTGATCAAGAAGCCCTTCTGGGAGGGCCGCGAACGGAACGTCTGAGGACGATCCGGGACGAAGAGCCATGAAACGGGTCCGGGGCCCCCAAGAGGGCCCCGGACCGTTCTCGATGGACTGTGTCGTCTGGTGTCAGACGGTGACCTTGTCCTCGGCCGCTGCCGTGACCTCGAGGCTGTCCTTCAGGCTCCAGCGCTCGTCCTTCATGGCGTAGATGAGGCCTGCGCCGATCAGGAGGTTCGTGAGCCCGATGCCACCGAGGATGGCGGCGATGCCGAGGCCGACCTGCAGGGTGCTGTGGGTGACGGTGCCGGTGCCCAGCTCACCGAAGAGACCGTGCACGGTGCCGGACCAGGCCTGGCTGCGTGCCGGGCCCTCGATCGGATGACGCCGGTCGAAGTCGGTCCAGTACTTCCCGTCGACCTCGTGCTCGTACGTGCCGGCGGGGAAGATCTCACCGTTGTACTCGGCGTCCTCGGCGAGGACCACGGTCTGGGTTCCGTGCAGGACGTGGTAGCCGATGGTGGCCATCTGGAACATGTACTCCGTCGCCGTGTTGACGAGCGGATCATCGGGGTTCAGGTCGCTCATGGTGGGCGTGAAGCCCCAGTCCTCGGTCAGCAGCGTCATGATCGCCTCGGCGCCTTCGGTGGTGCCACGATCGATGAGCTGGCCGTCGTCGTCGTAGCTGAGGGTCACGTTCTGGGCCTCGGAGAAGGCCGCCAGGGCCTTGTAGCCGTCCTGGACCTTCACATAGGCGATCCCGGCACCGGCCACGAACACGAGACCCATGACGACAAGGATCACTCCGAGTGTCCTGAGTCGCTTTGCCATGGTGAGCTCCTTGCTCTTGGGTTGCTCTTCAAACCTTGCTTGTGAATACATTCACAAGCTGGTCGTAGTGTTTCGAATATCGGCGAGCATCGGTAGGGACCTTGGGCCCTATGCACACGGACCTAAGACTCCAGTCACCTGGGACGAACGGCCGGGAGCGGGAGACGGGACGGGAGCGCCGACCTCCGCCGGGAAACCCTCGGGCCCTTGCGAACCTGCCCCGAGGGCAGAAACCCCCGAATCCGTCAGGCGGCCGGGACGTGTTCGAGGTCGGAGACCTCGTGCACGAGATCTGGGACCTCGTGGTCGAGGTTGCGGAGGCGAGGGTGGGACCAGGCCACGGCGGCGACCGCGGCGGCCACGAGGCCGGTGAGCACGAAGAGGAGGGCGATGCCCCGGCCGGGCCCGGCGCCGAGGAAGGACATGAGGACGGGAGGATCGCTCATGAGGGGCTCGAAGACGCGGTCGGCGAGCGTCCCGGCGACGAGGAAGGCCACCGGTGACGCAGCGATGGCCGATACCTGACGAACGGCGAAGACCCTCCCCTGGAGCGACGGCGGAACCTTCGACTGCCAGATCGCCTGGCTGCTCCCTCCGGCGGTCGGGTGCGTGCTCATGAGGAGGAGGAGACCGGCGAGCACGAGACCGACGGCCGGGCGGAGCCCGATGAGGACGAGGCCCGCCCCCATGGCGATGATGGGCAGATAGACGCCGGCGACCCGGTCGCGAGGGCCGCC
>DATHYU010000250.1:0-4269 GCA_035458965.1 Acidimicrobiia bacterium
CTCGTCGAGGGGATCGAGCGGGCGGCCGAGGATCCCGACGTGCGGGTGATCGTGGTCACCGGAGCCGGCGACAAGGCGTTCTCGGCCGGCGGCGACCTCGGCGGAGGGTTCGTGGACACCCCCGTCGCCCAGCACGACGAGCGCGGCTCGCTGGCCCGGTTGCTCAGGCTGATGCGACGGTGCGGCCGTCCCCTCGTCGCGAGGGTCAACGGGCACGCGCTGGGCGGCGGCTTCGGCCTCGCGGCGGCGTGTGACGTCACGATCGCCGTCGACACGGCCCTCCTCGGCACCCCGGAGGTGCGCGTCGGCCTCTGGCCGGCGATGATCTCGGCCGTCCTGCGCGATGTGGTCCCCCGCAAGGCCGCCCTCGAGATGATGCTGACCGGCCGGCGCATCGACGCCCACGAGGCCCAGCGGCTCGGGATCGTGTCGCGGGTCGTGGCCCCCGGCGACCTCGATGGCGCCGTGGACGAGGTGGTCGACGCCCTCGCCTCCTTCAGCCCTGCCGTCCTGCGCATGGGCCGGGACGCGTGGCACGCCATGGCGGACATGGACTTCGACTCGGCGCTCGAGCTCCTCCACCTGGAGCTGACGTCTGCGGCGATGACGGAGGACGCCATCGAGGGCGTGGCGGCGTTCCTGCAGAAGCGAGCCCCCGAATGGAGAGGACGATGACGGAGGACTGGGACGCCCTGGTCGGCGACCTGAACGAACGTCGCGAGGCCGCCGCGGCCATGGGCGGGCCCGAGCGCGTCGAGCGGCAGCACGGGATGGGGAAGATGACCGTGCGCGAGCGCATCGAGGCCCTCTGTGACGACGGCTCGTTCGTCGAGTACGGCCAGCTCGCCGACCACATGGATCCCTCGCTCGGGTCGCGGAGCCTTCCCGCCGACGGCGTCGTCATCGGCGTGGGCGAGATCGACGGGCGCCGCGTCGCCATCGCCGGCTACGACTTCACCGTCAAGGGCGGGACGATGGGCGACGTCGGGGAGAGAAAGGTGACGCGGCTGCGGGAACTGGCGCTTCGCCAGCGCATCCCCATCGTCTGGCTCATCGACTCGGCAGGAGCGCGGATCGAGCAGTCCGTGGGGTCCGTCTTCGCCGCCGCGGGCCACCTGTTCCGCGAGCAGGTGGTCATGAGCGGAGTCGTCCCCCAGGTCGCCGCGATGATGGGCCCCGGGGCGGCGGGCACCGCCTACATCCCGGGGCTCGCCGATTTCGTGCCGATGGTGCGCGGCCGGTCGTCCATGGCGCTGGGGGGCCCGGCGCTCGTCAAGGCCGCGGTGGGCGAGGATCTCTCCGAGGAGGAGATCGGTGGCGCCGACGTCCACACCCGCGTGTCCGGCGTCGCCGATCTCGCCGTCGAAGACGACGCAGAGTGCCTCGATGCCGTCCGCCGGTACCTGTCCTACATGCCCTCCCACAACCGGGAGGCACCGCCGATCGTGGACTCCGACGACCCCGCCGACCGGCTGGTGCCCGAGGCACGCGAGATCGTCCCGACGGCACCGCGGCGGGCCTACGACGTTCGGAGGCTCATCGATGCGGTCGTCGACCGGGACACCTTCTTCCCGATGAAGCCGGACTGGGCCGAGAACCTCGTCACCGGCCTCGCCCGCTTCGACGGGAGGGTCGCCGGGATCGTGGCCAATCAGCCGATCCATCTCGGGGGAGTGCTCGACGTCGACGCCGCCGACAAGGCGGCCCGCTTCGTGTGGCTCTGCGACGCCTTTTCGATCCCGCTCGTCTTCCTCGTCGACACGCCGGGATTCCTCGTGGGGTCGAAGGTCGAGCGCGAAGGGATCATCCGGCACGGGGCGAAGATGCTCTTCGCCGTGTCGGAGGCCACGGTCCCGAAGGTCACCGTGGTGACCCGTAAGGCCTACGGCGCCGGCTACTTCGTCATGGGCGGGCGGGCCTACGAGTCGGACTACCTCGTCTCGTGGCCGACCGCCGAGATCTCGGTCATGGGCCCCGACGGCGCCGTGAACATCCTCTTCGGCAAGCAGATCGAGGCCGCCCCCGAGGAGCAGCGCGCGGAGATGCGCCTGGCGATGGCCGAGCAGATCCGCAGCCAGATCGACCCCTACATCGCCGCGGGATGGTCGGCGCTCGACGATGTGATCGCCCCCGAGGAGACCCGGGCGGCCATCTGCCGGGGCCTCCGAATCACGCGGACGAAGACGCTGGAGCGCCCGTGGCGCAAGCACGGCGTGCTGCCGGTGTGAGGAGGGGTCGGAGGGGAGGCGGTGTGACGGAGGACGGCGAGTCGCGGCCGGCAAAGGGGTTGAGCCTTCGGAATTCGGCGAAGGCGGTGATCGTGCGGGACGGGCGGCTGCTCGTGACGGACAACCGGTCGCCCGACGACCCCGAGGGCCGGTGGCTGCTGCTGCCCGGAGGGGGACAGCAGGCCGGCGAGACCCTCGTCGAGGCGCTTCGCCGCGAGGTCCTCGAGGAGACCGGGTTCGAGGTCGTGGTCGGCTCCCTCCTGTGGATCCGCGAGTACATCGGCGCCCATCACGAGTTCGCCCTCTACGACGCCGGCGAGCACCAGATCGAGTTCATGTTCTCGGCCGAGATCGTGGGCGGCGACGGCCGGCCGGTGGAACAGGACACGTGGCAGGTCGGGGTCGCCTGGCTGTCCTCCGACGAGATCCCCGAGGCGCGCCTCTTCCCCCGTGCGCTGCGTCCGGTGATCGCCGCCCATGTCGCGGGGGACGCGAGGGCCGCGGTCTACCACGGCGACGTGAACTGAGCGGTGCCCCGGCCGGGATATCCTTGCTCCGGTTTCGAGAAGGGAACGCGATGGAAGTCCGCGCCGAGATGGTCGCCAACGTGTGGCAGGTGCGAACGGAGGTCGGCCAGACCGTGGCCGAGGGCGACGAGCTCGTCATCCTCGAGTCGATGAAGATGGAGATCCCGGTGCTCGCCCCGGTCGCCGGGATCATCAGCGCGATCCACGTCGTTGCCGATCAGGTCGTCCAGGACGGCGACCTCATCGCCGAGATCGAGGGCTGAAGTGGGCTGGGAGAGTTGGCTCACCCTGGGGGTGGCCGGCTCTGTCATCGTCGTCCTCGCACGTGAAGTCGCCCCGCCTGGCGTCACGGTCCTCGGTGGCGTCGTGCTCCTTCTCGTCGCGGGCGTCGTCGATCCTGCCCAGGCCTTTGCCGGGTTCTCGAATCCGGCGCCCATCACCGTCGCTGCGCTCTACGTGGTGGCCCGTGCCGTCGAGAAGACCGGGCTGCTCGCCCCTTTGGTGGACCGGGCGATGGGCTCCACCCCCGATGAGCGTCGTGCCCTCGCCCGACTGCTTCCCGCAGCGGCAGCCTCGTCGGCCTTCCTGAACAACACCCCCATCGTGGCGATGCTCGTCCCTCCCGTTGCACGATGGGCGAATCGACGGAACATCTCGGTGTCCCGGCTGCTCATGCCCTTGTCGTTCGCCGCCGTGCTGGGCGGGATGCTGACGGTGATCGGGACGTCGACGAACATCGTCGTGTCCGGTCTGCTCGACGCGGCCGACCTGGAGCCTCTCGGGTTCTTCGAGATCGGAGCGATCGGGCTGCCCGTCGCCGTGGCCGGTGTTGCCTACCTTGTCGTCGCCGGCCCGGGTCTGCTCCCGGAGCGTCGCCCGGCCCGTCGTGACGTCGCCGACGAGGTTCGCGAGTTCGCCGTCGACATGGAGGTCTTGGCCGGTGGACCCCTGGACGGTGTCGAGGTCGAGGCGGGGGGGCTTCGGCACCTGTCCGGAGTGTTCCTCGTTTCGATCGATCGGCTCGGCAGCGTGATTGCGCCGGTGACGCCCACCACCCGGTTGCAGGGCGGCGACCGCCTGCGGTTCGTGGGGCGGTCCTCCGACGTCGTGGACCTCCAGATGATGCGGGGCCTCGCCCCGACGTCGAGCGAGCACCTTCCCCACGTCGATCCGGCCCGCCTCGCGTTCTTCGAGGCGGTGATCGGTCCGACCTCCCCCCTCGTGGGCACATCGCTCAAGGGAATCGGGTTCCGCGGCCGGTACCAGGCCGCGGTCGTCGCCATCCACCGGGCCGATCAGCGCGTGGAGGGGAAGTTGGGCGAGGTCCGGCTTCGCACAGGGGACACGCTGCTGCTGATCGCGGGGCTGGGCTTCGGGTCTCGGTGGCGCGATCGATCGGACTTCCTCCTCGTGTCGCGACTCGGCGATGCCGATCCGGTCCGGCGTGAGCGGGCCGGCCTCACCGGTGTGATCACCGCCGCCATGGTCATCGTCGCGGCGACGGGCGTGCTGGG
>DATHYU010000251.1:0-3160 GCA_035458965.1 Acidimicrobiia bacterium
GCTCGCCGCCCGCAGCTCCTCGGTGACGAATCGGTTGGCGCCGGGTCGATCGGGAAAGGCGGTGGGCACGGTGACGCCCATCACTCGGCCGCCCGCCGATGCTGCTCCCTCGGACACGGCCTCCATGAGCCCGCCGTATCCCCCGGTCACGACGTCGTAACCGGCTTCTGCGAGGAGCCGCCCGCAGCGGAACCCTTCCTCCCAGTGGCCGTCCCCGGGTTGGGAGGCGGACGATCCGAAGACGGCGATGACAGCCACGGTGGGCGAGCCTACCGACCCTGCCATACTCGCGGCATGCGTCTGCGCTGGCCCGACCGCTGGGAGGACCGTCTCTGGTACGGCCTGCTCTGGTGGAACCTGGCCGTCCTCGTCTATCTCGTGTTCCGCACCCCCAGTTGGGACGCCCGGTGGCTGTACCGGGTGACCCTGTTCTTCGACCTCCTCGCGGTGCTGTGGAACCTCGGCATGGCGGTCTGGCTGCTCGTCCAGCGCTGGCGCAGCCGGGACAGCGAGACCCCGGCCGACACGAACGCCTGAGCGTGCCCGCCGACGCCCTCGCCCTCGTGGTGGCGTTCACGGTGACCGTGATCGCCACCTCGATGCAGGCCACGATCGGGTTCGGAGCCGCGATCCTCGCCGTGCCGATCCTCGAGATCGTCGACCCCGACCTCGCCCCCGTCCCCCAGATGCTCATCGCCTTCCCGATGGCCGCGGCGATGCTCTGGCGGGAACGCCACCATGTGGACCTTCGCGGGACGCGGTGGATCATCGTCGGAAGATTCCCGGGCCTGGCGCTGGGTGTCTGGCTGCTCGCCGTCTTCGACGACGACGGCATCGCCATCGTCATGGCGGGCCTGGTCCTCGTCGCCGTCGTCATGGCCGCCGGCGGGCTGACGGTGCGCCGCACCGGGCCGACCATGTTCGGCGCCGGCTTCGCCTCGGGGGTCATGGGTGTCATCGGGGCGATCGGCGGGCCGCCCCTCGGTCTCGCCTACCGCAACGAGTCGGGCCCCACGGTGCGGGCGACCATCTCGGCGGTGTTCCTCGTCGGGATCGTGATGAACGTGACGGGCCGGGTGATCGCCCGGGAGATCGCCGTCGGCGACCTGCAGGTTGCGGCGTTCCTGCTGCCTGCGATGGCGCTCGGCGTGTGGTCGTCGCGATTTCTCATCGGACGGGTCGAGGGGGCGCCGCTCCGCCTGACCATCCTCGTCGTGTCGGCCGGAGCGGCGATCGGCCTCATCCTCAAGGTGGCGCTGGGCTAGCCCTCGAGATCGCCGACATGGCGAGCGACGTCCTGTCCAAGGGGCCGCCCGACTGCTGGTTGTTCGACAAGTGACCGAACGGCCCGCCATTGAGCGTCAGGCTCCGCTTCCGGACGAAGACCTACCGCACGCCGTCGTCGAGCATCGTGAAGCTCCGAATCTCGGAGAGGTCGCCGCCGAACTCCGGGGCCTTCGAATCGATGGGGTGGAGCGTCGAAGCGGCTCGAGGCGGCGCAGGGCGGGTGGGTGCCGAGGCGGGTTGTGCCCCCTCCGCCCGGGAACCTCCCCCCAAGGGGAGGAACCCCCGAACCCCATCACGCCACGAAGAGCCCCGCGATCGCCGCCACCGCAAACCCCGTGATCGCCCACCAGAGCCAGCGGACCGCCAGCCACCACACCGGGCTGCGGCCCGACACCTCGATCGCCGTGGCCAGGCCGTCTCGGATGTCCCACACCGCACGGCGCTGTTCGTCGCCCTTGAGCAGGAACCGGCCCCAGGTGAAGCCCTCCCGGCGCTTGATGCGGGCGAACAGGCCGATCCAGCCGGGGATGGTCAGGAGCCACGCCGACCACATGACGATGCGGATCGGCGACTCCCGATCTCCCATCCACGTGGTCAACGCGAGCAGCCCCGAGAACACGGCACCGCCGAAGGCGACCATGAACATCTCGATGATCATGCGCTCGCCGTCCTCGGCGTCGCGGACGATCACACGATCCGGTTCCGCCACTCCCCTGCTCCCCGGTAGGCGGTCAGGTTCTCCAGGAAGGCAGCGGCCAGCCGCTCCCCGTACCGGGGAGTATGCCCGGCCTGGTGCGGCGTGATCACCACGTTGTCGAGACCCCACAGCGGCGACTCGGCCGGCAACGGTTCACGCTCGAACACGTCGAGCCCTGCCCCGAGCAGCGCGCCCTCGGTCAGGGCCTCGACCAGCGCCGCCTCGTCGACGACGCTCCCCCTCCCGACGTTCACGAGCCAGCCCTTCCCGATCGCCGCCAACTCGTCGGCGCCGACCAGGCCCTCGGTCTCTGCACCGCCGGGCAGGGCGACCACCACGACATCGGCATCCTCACAGACCTCCCGCACGGAGCCGAGCACCGCGTCGGCGGATCCGTCGTACGACGACGGATCCCGCTTCGTGCCGACCACCCGCATCCCGAAGGCCTTGCCGAGCCGGGCGATCGCCTCACCGACGGCACCGAGACCGAGCACGCCGAGGGTCTTTCCCTCGAGCTCGGAGACCGGGCCCTGCCGCCACGCACCCTGCGTCTGATGCCGCACCCCGCGAGCGATCCCCCGGGTCAGCGAGAGGACGAGCCCGAAGGTGTGCTCGGCCACCGGCCCGGCGTTGGTGCCCCGGGGCACGGTGAGGGCGACGCCCGCGTCCACAAGCCGCTCGAGCGGGTACTGGTCGACGCCGACCGAGACCGACTGCACCCACCGAAGCGCCGGAGTCAGGAAGTCGTCGCGCCAATGCCAGGTCACGAGGATCGGCGCATCGGCGAGCGCCACGGCCACGCCGTCAGATGTCTCCGGCGCGACCAGGTCGATACCGACGATGGCCTCGAACGCCCTCGGGACGGTCCCGCCCTCCACGGGATGCAGCACGACCCGCTCAGACATCGATCGTGTCACCCCGCATCGGCACGATGATCTCCATGTCGGGGAACTCACGACCGAACCGCACGGCGAGTGCCTCTCGCCCCTCGTCCTCGCCGTGGACCAGGGCGACCCGCTTCGGCACCGCCATCGACACCCACCGCACCAGCTCGTCCTCGTCCGCGTGGGCCGAGAAGGCCTCGAGGCGGGTGACCTCGGCGTTGACCTCGACCTCCTTGCCGTGGATGCGGATCCGGTCGGCTCCCTCCACCAGCGCCCGGCCCGGGGTCCCGAC
>DATHYU010000252.1:0-5353 GCA_035458965.1 Acidimicrobiia bacterium
AGGTTTTGATGTCGATGTCCTGGACGTACTCGGTGCCGCCGGGGTCCTGAACACCCCCGACTGGGGTCACCAAGATCGTCGCCGTTGTGCCGCCTACCGGTTGCGGGTCCTCCCACTGTACGGGGCCTCCGCCGTACGGCAGGTTGCCAAGGGCGAAGGCCTGCTCGAAGAAGGAACAGGTGCTGTCCTCCTTGCTGAACTTCACCGACATCTGGCCCGTCAGCGCCGCATCGGCGGCGAGGTTGACGCGGAAGTTGACCCAGCCACCCTCCTCGAACTCGGACGTGTTGCCCGTCGTCCACGTGCCGGCCGGATTCTGCTGGCCCTCATGCGTGTTGCTGCGGATCTGCGGGTCGACACCGAGCGCATCGAACCGCGGGAATGCCACGGCGAGCATGCTCATGAGTGTGATCAGCGCAAGTACGGCTCGGCTGCGCCGCATGCGCAGATGATTCGATCGGAGTGCAGCTCCCATCCCGGTCCACCTCTTCTGTCTTGGGTTAGCCCACAACGGCTGTATGAAATCTGGTTGTCCTGAACGCACACAGTAGCGACTCAAAGGTACACCCGCATCCTCAATCTTGAGGGGGGTTTTGAGAAACGCCCCAAGTGACTAGTCACCGAGACGACGTCGCGGCTACTTCCCTAGAGGGACGGCGGGCAGCGGCTCGGACGAGACCCGGCCGGCAGTACGATACGCGCGATTTTCGCGCCCTCTGCGACCACTCTGCGTAGACATACCGGCCGTGGCGCAAGAACCACGTCGTGCGTCAGGCGCCCGGTGGGGAGGGGAGCTCGCTCTCGCCGAACGTGGCGGCGATCGACTCGGCGTTGGGGCCGAAGACGAGCTTCGAACGGACGACGAGCCGTTGCTGCGACGAGAACCGGGGATGGCAGGTCGTCAGGGTGAGCACGGCGCCCTCGGTGCCCGTGAGGACCCAGCTGTCGTTGGGGCCCACGACGATCGAGTCGACGACCTCGTACACGTGCGAGCCGACGATCGTCTCGACCGTGATCAGGTCACCCGGCTCGAGCGCGTCGAGGTTGAAGAACGGGGCCCCGTACGTCGTGCGATGCGCACTGATGACGGAGTTGCCCGGCTGGCCGGGGAGCGGTGTGCCGGAGAAGTGACCAGGGCCGCTTCGAAGGTTGAACTGGGAGGTGCCCTCGACGACGGTCCAGTCGAACTCGATCTTGGGGATCGTCATTCGCGCCACGGCCGTGCCGGCCGGGGGCGGCTCCTCGATGACGAGCTCGGGGATGAGATCGAGGAGCAGATCCGACTGGGGCAGCGATCCCAGGCCGGGGCTCGCCGGGGCGAAGGTTCCCTGGGGTCCGTCGGTGCTCGACTCGACGATGTTGAACGTGGGATTGTCCCGGGCGTCGATCGACTCGAGCTCGGACTCGTCGAGCGACTCGTCGACCAAGTACTGCCGGCCCGACTCGAGGGCGGCGCGTCGCTCGGCGAACTCGCTGGTCAGCTCCGACTGGGCGGCCTGGGTCTCGCGGCCGGTCCACCAGTTCTGATACGCGATGTAGACGACGATCCCGAGCCCGGCGATCACGAACAGGGTTCCGACGGTCCGCAGGGCGAGCCGCACCGGGTTGCGATCGGGCCGCTTCACGCGGATGCGCTTGCGCTCGGGGAGCGGCGGCGGCGGAGTGGAAGGAGGCCCTGCAGTCATGGAATCGCCGATCAGCGTATCGTCCGGCACGGGTATCGAAAGAGGATCGTCGGATTCCGGACGTACTTGAGCGGCGACTCGGGTCCGCCGAACGGGTACCTTCCCGCCATGCCGTTCACCTACCCCGCGGCCCGCCGCGCCGACGTCGTCGACGACTACCACGGCACGGGCGTACCCGATCCGTACCGCTGGCTCGAGGATCCCGACGACCCCGAGACCCAAGCCTTCGTCGCAGCCCAGAACGCCATCACGCGCCCGTACCTCGACGGCCTTTCCGAGGTGACCGCCTTCCGCACCCGGATGACCGAGATCTGGGACACCCCGCGGACGGGCGCTCCGCAGCACCGCGGTGAGGTGACCGTCTGGCAGCACAACGACGGGCTCCTCGACCAGGCCGTCTTCCTGGTCGCCCGCCGTGACGCCGAGCCTCGACCCCTGCTCGACCCCAACACCCTGTCCTCCGATGGAGCCGTCGCCGTCACCGCGTGGTCGCTGTCGCCCGACGGTGCCCTCATGGCCTACACGGTCTCGGAGGCCGGGTCGGATCAGCAGGTCGCCCGGGTCCTCGACACGGCCACGGGCGAGCACCTCGACGACGAGCTCCACGAGCTGCGGTTCACGAACCTGTCGTGGTGGGGTGACGGATTCTTCTACTCGCGTTTCCCCGGCCTCGAGCCGGGCACCACCGGCACCTTCGAGAACATGTCGGTCTTCCATCACCGCATCGGCACGGACCAGTCCGCCGATCCATTGGTGTTCGCCAACCCCGAGCGGCCCGACCTCGGGTACGACGCCGTCGTCAGCGACGACGAGCGCTACCTCGTCCTCCACGAGTTCGAGGGCACGTCCCACCACATGGGCCTGCTCTTCAAGCCGCTCGACGACCCCGACGCGGAGTTCGTGCGGGTGGCCCAGCCCGGAGTGGCCGTCCACGCGTTCGTCGCCCACCACGACGGGCACATCCTCGTCCACACCGATCTCGACGCGCCGAACGGCCGGATCGTGGCCATACCGGTCGAGGACGACGCCGCCCGGATCGAGGTCGTGGCCGAAGGGGATCGTCCGATCGAGGCGGCCGCGGCGGCCGCCGGCCGGATCGTGCTCATCACCCTCGAAGAGGCCTCACACCGGATCGCCCTCCACACGTTCGACGGCGAGCCGGCCGAGGCAATCGAGCTCCCGGCGCCCGGCACGGTCGTCGAGCTGACGGGCCGGCTCTCCGACCCCGTCGTCCACGTCGGCTTCCAGTCCTTCAACCATCCGCCGTCGGTGATCCGGTGGGAGGACGGCGAGACCCGGTCGTTCGCCGAGCCGACGTATGCCGTGGACCCCGACCACTTCACGGTCGAGCGGCATCACGCCGCCTCGACCGACGGCGCGGCCGTCGGCATGTTCGTGGTGCGCCATCGCTCCACGACGCTGCCCGCCCCGACCGAGCTCTACGGGTACGGAGGGTTCAACATCAGCTCGACCCCCATGTACAGCCCCGCCCGTCTGGCCTGGCTCGAGGCCGGCGGCGTCGTCGTGGTCGCCAACCTCCGCGGCGGCGCCGAGCACGGCGATGAGTGGCACCGACAGGGGATGCTCGGGCGCAAGCAGCAGGTCTTCGACGACTTCATCGCCTGCGCCGAGCACCTCATCGACGCAGGGATCACGACCACGCCGCAGCTCGCCGTCAGGGGCCGATCCAATGGCGGGCTCCTCACGGCGGCGACGATGGTGCAGCGCCCCGACCTGTTCGGGGCCGTGATCTCCCAGGTCCCGGTCACCGACATGTTCCGGTATCAGCACTTCACCGCCGGCCGCTACTGGACGGTGGAGTACGGCGATGCCGGGACCGATCCGGAGGCGTTCGCGTGGCTGTCGAAGTACTCCCCCATCCATAACGTTCAGCCTGAGGTCGAGTATCCGCCGACACTGATCCTGACGGCCGAGACCGACGACCGGGTCGTCCCCATGCATGCCCACAAGTTCGCCGCCGAGCTCCAGCAGGCGGCCGGCGGATCGTCGGAGCAGCCGCTGCTCGAACGGGTCGACACACGGGCCGGGCACGGGCTCGGGAAGCCGACGTCGAAGGTCATCGAGGAGGAGGCCGATGTCTACGGGTTCCTCCTCCATCACCTGAGGTGACGGAAGGCACTGGTCGCGTCGGTTCGGGCGCCTAGAGTGCCGGTATGCGACGCCGCGCCTTCCTCTCACTGCTCACCGCTCTCCTACTCGTGTTCGGGGCCCTCCCCGCCCTCGCCGGCGACGACGTCGAGGAGGCCGCCGAGATCGAAGAGGTCGAGGAGAAGACGGTCAACGAGGCGAAGCTGATGATCCTGCTCGCCGAGTTCTCCCTCTACGACTGGTCCGACCCGTTCTGGGACGACTTCGCCGGCGACTGGGACACCGGATTCACCGGCGACCTCGCCGCCACCGGTCTCGGCAACGGCGAGCTCTTCAAGATCATGGTGCTCCTCTACATGGGCGAGGGCGACCTCGAGACACTGCTCGAAGCCTGTGATCTCGACATCGGCGAGTGCGACTTCGGGTGGGGCGACTTCAAGCACACCCTCACGGGCACCGATCTCGACAGGTTCCTCGATCTTCCGAAGAACTTCGGATGGATCGTGTCTGCGGAGAAGCGCGGACACGGCCGGCCGGACCACGCCGTCGGTCCTGACGGCGACCCGCCGGGCCAGGACAAGGCCGGCGAGACCGGGCCTCCGGCCCACGCCAACAAGAAGCCCTGACGCTTCTTCGAGTCGGCTCCGCTTCTTCGCCGGCGCCTCGAACCGGCCGGACCGCTCCCCCACCCGGAGACCTCCCCACGGCGGCCTGGATCGCCTTCCCATATTCGTGGCCATCGCCTCCGGATTGCCGCGGGCCGATCTGATCGCGTGACCGGTGGCTGATCGGGAGGAACGCCATGACCGCACCGCGGGGTCCTTCGTCACTCAGGTCCGAACCGGAGGCGGTCACGGTCCCGGGGGCGACCCGCCAAGAGGCCGAGGTCACGTCTCCTCGCCGGCGGGATCGGCGGCGGATCCGGAACGAGGATCGCGAGAGCCTCAGACGATCATCGTGACGACGAGGCTGAAGATCGCCGTCAGCGCGGTGAGCGATCCGATCGTGATCGTCGAGTAGATCCGCAACTGCTCGCGCAAGGCGACGTTGATCTCACGCATCTCGGTCCTGATCTCGGACCGGATCTCGGAGAACTCCGAGCGCATCTCGGATCGGAACGACGAGAACTCGGCTCGGAAGTCGTCGATACGCGCGTCGAGACGATCGATGTCCGAGCGGGTGGCGAGCTGGTCGGCCGGGTGCATCGGGAGCCTCGCGAGCAGGGTGTCGGCGTGCTCGCGGCCGAGCACGTCCTGGAGCCGATGATAGAGGGCGTCGAGGGCGGGTCTTGGAGCCATGCCCCAGTCATGCCGGACGGGTGTGACACGAACGAGGGGCCGCCCGAAAGCGGCCCCTCGTCGGTCAGTTCGTGGGGAAGATCACCAGACGACGGTGGCCTCGGCGCAGACGGTCGAGTCGGCGACATCGCACACCCTGTACGTCGTTGTGCCGCCACCCTTCTCACCCCAGGTGTCGACGAAGGGGTCTTCGGTGACATTCGAAGCGATGGCGACGGACGAGCCATTGCGGTAGATGTTGACGGCTGACGCTCCGCCCCA
>DATHYU010000253.1:0-2724 GCA_035458965.1 Acidimicrobiia bacterium
TCCATGTCGGCCCCGGCGCTGAAGGCGCGGTCGCCCGCTCCGGTGAGGATCACCGATCGAACGGCGTCGTCTGCGGCCGCCCGCTCCGCCGCATCGAGGATCGCCTCGTAGAGCTCCAGGTCGAGGGCGTTGCGGACGTCGGGCCGGTCGAGCGTGATGACCGCGGCGCGGGCGTCCGCATCGACGTCGTAGCGAAGGATTCCGCTCATGCTCCGCCGCCGTAGTCGTGGAAGCCGCGACCCGTCTTGCGCCCCAGATGCCCCGCCCGCACGACCTTGCGGACGAGGGGATGGGGCCGGTAGCGGTCGCTGCCCATCTCGTCGGCCAGGCTGTCCGAGTTGTTCACGTGGATGTCGAGACCGACGAGGTCGCTGAGCTCCAGCGGTCCCAGCGGCCAGCCCGACCCCAGCTTCATCGCCGTGTCGATGTCCTCGGCGGTGGCAACCCCCTCGGCGAGGAGGCGGATCGCCTCGTTGCGCACCAGCAGCTGGAGCCGGCTGACGATGCCGCCCGGCGACTCGTTGACCCGCACCGCCGTCTTGTCGATGCGGTCGGCCACCTCGTAGAGCGCCGCGACCGTCTCCTCCGTCGTGTCGTGACCGGGGATGATCTCGAGCAGTCTCATGCGCGGGGCGGGATTGAAGAAGTGCAGTCCGGCCGCCCGGCCGGGGTCGCCGAGGACGCCGGCGATCTCGGTGACCGAGAGCGTCGAGGTGTTCGACACCAGCAGCGCCGGCGCCGGGCACACCTCGTCGAGCCGGCGGAACACCGCCTGCTTCACGTCGAGCCTCTCGGCCACCGCTTCGACGACGAGCGCGCAGCCCCCCAGTCCGTCGAGGTCGGACACCGTCGCGATCCGGGCGAGGGCGGCGTCGGCGTCGTTCCGGTCGACCTTCCCCCGCTCGACGCCCGTGTCGAGATCGCTCCGGATCCGGCCGAGCCCCGCCTCGGTGGCGGCCTCGTCGATGTCGAACAGGACCACGTCGTGGCCCGAGGTCGCGAACACCTGGGCGATGCCGGAGCCCATGAGCCCGGCACCGCACACACCGACGGTCATCGCGTCAACGTCCATATCGCTCCCAGTAGTGGCCGAAGACCGTCTCCTCGGGCGGCGCGGTGCCACCGATCGGACGGACCAGGCGGGTCGTGTTCAGGAAATGGCGGTACGACAGGTTCTCCGAGATCGAGTTGCCCGCCCAGGTGCCACACCCCATCGTGAGCGTTGTGGTGAGGCCGTTGTCGAAGGCGCCGCCGTTGCCGACGGCGTGCGCCTGGTTGACGAGCACCCGCGCGACGTCGATCTCGTCGGCGAGGCGCCGCGCCTTCGCCTCGTCCGTCGTGTGGATGCCACACGAGTGCCCGCGGCCCATGTAGTCGAGGACGGCCCGGACTCGATCGAGGGCCTCGTCGAATGATCGATACCGGTACAGCGTGAGCACGACCGACAGCTTCTCCCCGGAGAAGGGGTGGTCGGGGCCGGTGCCGGTCTCCTCGACGAGGAAGAACCGGGAAGCGGCCGCGCCGGCCCCCAGGCCGGCGAGATCGGCGATCGTCGCCGGGGGCTGGGCGATGACGGCGGCACTGAGCGACCCGTCCGGCCACATGACGGCCTCGAGCCGCTCGGCCTCCTCGGCGGTGCAGAGGTAGCCGCCCTCGGCCCGCAACGCCTCGATCATCGCGTCGTAGACGCGGTCGTCGATGACGAGGGCGTTCTCCGACGAGCACGACGTGGCGTAGTCGAAGGTCTTCGAGAGGCGGATCTTCGCCGCGGCGTCGGCGAGGTCGGCCGTGTGGTCGATGACGACCGTCGCGTTGCCGAGCCCGACGCCGATCGCGGGCTTCCCGCTCCGGTACGCGGCGCGGACGTTGCGCTGCGATCCGGTGACGATCGACAGGTCCGATCGGGCCATGAGCTCGGCCGACAGCGCCTTCGACGGCGACTCGATCACCTGCACGAGATCGACCGGCGCGCCGACCTTCTCGAGCTCCGCCCGCATGTACTCGACGGCGAGCGCACAGGCACGCGCCCCCTTCGGCGAGGGAGAGAAGACGATGGCGTTGCGGCCCTTCAGCGCCATCATCGCCTTGTTGATGGGCGTCGCCTCGGGGTTCGTGGACGGGATGAGGGCGGCGACGACGCCGACCGGCTTGGCGATCTCCGTGATGCCGGTCTCGGGGTCGTCGCGGATGACGCCCACCGACGGGGCTCCGGTGAGGTCCTCCAGGGTCCCGAGCGTCTTGCGGCGGATCTTGTCCCGCTTGTCCTCGGCCCGGCCCATGCCGCTGTCCTCGGCGGCGAGCCGGCCGAGCTCCTCGGCCCGATCCTCCCGGTATCCCGCCCAGGCGACCCCGGCGACGACGTCGTCGACCCGCTGCTGGTCCCAGGTGGCGTAGGTGCGCTGCGCGGCGCGCGCCCGCTCGAGGTACCCGGCGATCTCGGCCTTCACCGCATCGACGCCGCTCATGGAGCCTCCCGAATCGCTCGCCCGTGCGCCATGCGGCCCGTGTCGGGCGCGTCACCAGATGACCGTGATACGGACAGGCGACCGCATGGCGATACGAGAGTACGGCGTCCCGGAGGGAAGCGTCAACCGTGTGGCTGCCCTCCCACCCGAAGGGCGGGCCTCGTCGCGGCGCGCGGGCCAGGCCCGCCCGCCACCGCGACGAGGACCCACGGGTCCCGGTCGCGCTCGACGGCCGACGCGATCCTGCGTCGGCGCCGAC
>DATHYU010000254.1:0-7017 GCA_035458965.1 Acidimicrobiia bacterium
GCGGGCCGGCGTCGGGCACGATCCGCTCGAGCTCGACCATCTGGTGGTTGACCCGCTGGGGGAAGTCGCCGATCTCGTCGAGCACGTAGGCGATCCCGCCGCTCATCCCGGCGCCGAAGTTGCGGCCCGACTCACCGATGACGACCACACAGCCGCCCGTCATGTACTCGCAGGCGTGGTCGCCGACGCGCTCGACGACGGCGATGGCTCCCGAGTTGCGGACGGCGAACCGCTCCCCGGCGCCGCCGTTGAAGTAGCACTCGCCGGCGATGGCGCCGTACAGCACCGTGTTGCCCACGATGATGTTCTCAGCGGGCACGGTCGGCCCCACGGGCGGCGCCTCGACGATGACCCGGCCGCCCGACAGCCCCTTGCCGACGTAGTCGTTGGCGTCGCCGACGAGGTGCAGCGTCACGCCGTTGGCGAGCCAGGCACCGAAGCTCTGGCCGGCGGTGCCCTGGAGCGAGATCGAGATCGTGTCGTCCGGGAGACCGGCGTGGCCGTAGCGGCGGGCCACCTCCCCCGACAGCATCGCGCCGACGGCGAGACTCGTGTTGGCCACGGGCGTGTCGATCGTGACGCGCTCGCGGCGCTCGAGTGCCGGCTCCGACTCGGCGATCAGCCGGTTGTCGAGCGAACGGTGGAGCGTGTGCTCCTGGCGCTCGGTGTTGCTGATGGCGGTGCCCGGAGGCGGCTGCGGCTTGTAGAGCACGTCGGCGAAGTCGAGCCCCTTCGCCTTCCAGTGATCGACCGCCTTCTTCGTCTTGATGCGGTCGGTCTGGCCGATCATCTCGTCGTACGTGCGGAACCCGAGCTGGGCCATGAGCTCCCGAACCTCCTCGGCGAGGAACAGGAAGAAATTGACCACGTGCTCGGGCTGCCCCGGGAACCGGGCACGGAGCTCCGGGTCCTGGGTGGCGATCCCCACGGGGCACGTGTTGAGGTGGCACTTGCGGTTCATGATGCAGCCCTCGGCGATGAGGGCGCTGGTGCCGAAGCCGACCTCGTCGGCCCCGAGCAGCGCGGCGATCACGATGTCGCGACCCGTTCGGATGCCGCCGTCCGTCTGCACGGCGATGCGGCCCCGGAGATCGTTGGCGACGAGGGTCTGCTGGGTCTCGGCGAGCCCCAGCTCCCAGTGCGAGCCCGCCTGCATCACCGAGGTGAGCGGGCTGGCGCCGGTGCCACCCTCGGCGCCCGAGATGAGCACGTGGTCGGCCTTTGCCTTCGCGACGCCGGCGGCCACCGTCCCCACACCGACCTCCGACACCAGCTTCACGCTGATCCGGGCCCCCGGGTTCACGTTCTTCAGGTCGAGGATGAGCTGCTTGATGTCCTCGATCGAGTAGATGTCGTGATGCGGTGGCGGAGAGATGAGCCCGACGCCGGGTGTCGAGTGCCGTACGGAGGCGATCCACTCGCTCACCTTGTGGCCGGGGATCTGGCCGCCCTCGCCCGGCTTGGCGCCCTGGGCGATCTTGATCTGGATGTCGTCGGCGTTGACGAGGTACTCGGTGGTCACCCCGAAACGCCCCGAGGCGACCTGCTTCACGGCGGAGCGCATCGAGTCGCCGTTCTCCATGGGCGTGTACCGGCTCGCCTCCTCGCCGCCCTCGCCGGTGTTCGACTTGCCGCCGATCCGGTTCATGGCGATGGCCAGGTTCGTGTGCGCCTCCCACGACAGCGACCCGAACGACATGGCGCCGGTGGCGAAGCGCTTCGTGATCTCCGTCGCCGGCTCCACCTCATCGAGGGGGATCGGCTCGGGGGCGAAGTCGAGCTCGAAGAGGCCCCGCAGGTTCTTGAGGCGGCGGGCCTGGTCGTCCATCGCCTCCGTGTACTTCTTGAACATCTCGTAGTCGCCGGCACGCACCGCGTGCTGCATGAGCGAGATCGTCTCGGGCGTCCAGGCGTGCTGCTCGCCCCGCAGGCGGAACGCCATGTCGCCGCCGATGTCGAGACCGCGGGAGCGGCCGCGCTGGTTCCCGTAGGCGGCGTCGTGGCGCGCGACCGTCTCCGACGCGATCTCCTCGAGGCCGATGCCTTGGATCAGCGTGGGCGTGCCCGTGAAGTACTCCGCGATGAAGCCGGAATCCAAGCCGACGGCGTCGAAGATCTGGGCGCCGCAATAGGACTGGAAGGTCGAGATGCCCATCTTGGACATGACCTTGAGCATCCCCTTGGTGAGCGCCTTGGTGTAGCGCCGCTCGGCCTCCTCGGGTGACAGGTTCCCGGGCAGCTCCTCGACGAGGGCATGGATCGTGTCGAACGCCAGGTAGGGGTTGATCGCTTCGGCCCCGTACCCGCCGAGCAGGCAGAAGTCGTGGACCTGGCGAGCCTCGCCGGTCTCGACCACGAGCCCGACCTCGGTCCGCAGACCCTCGCGGATCAGGTGATGGTGGACGGTCGCGATGGCGAGCAGGGCCGGGATGGCGACGCGTTCCACGTCGAGGCAGCGGTCGGAGAGGATCAGGATGTTGTAGCCCTGCTCGACGCGCTTGGTCGCCTCGGCGCAGATGCGCTCGAGCGCCGCCTTCATGCCGGCAGGGCCCTCCTCGCGGGAGTAGCAGATCTTCACGCGGTAGGTCCGGAAGGCGTTGTCGACGTGGTTCTCGATCCGGCGGATCCGTTCGAGATCGACGTTGGTGAGGATCGGGTGATCGACCTCCAGCCGCTTGTGGGAGCCGCCCTTGTCGAGGTCGAGGAGATTGGGCCGCGGCCCGATCAGCGAGACCAGCGACATGACGGTCTCCTCGCGGATGGGGTCGATGGCCGGGTTGGTGACCTGCGCGAAGCGCTGCTTGAAGTAGTCGTACAGCATCTTCGGGCGGTCGGAGAGCACGGCCGGCGGGGTGTCGCGACCCATCGAGCCGACCGGGTCGAGCCCGTCTGTGGCCATCGGCTTCAGGAAGAACTCGAGATCCTCGCGCGTGTACCCGAAGGCGATCTGCGCCTCCCTGAGTGTCACCGGATCGGGGTCCATGGAGGCGACCTCCGACGGCAGCGCACCGATGCGGATCTGGGTCTCGTCCAGCCACCGCTGGTAGGGCTTCTCGTCGGAGAGCGTCGCCTTGAGCTCGTCGTCACCGATGATCCGACCCTCTTCGAGGTCGATGAGGAGCATCTTCCCGGGCTGGAGCCGCCACTTCTTGACGATCTTCTCCTCGGGGATGTCGAGGACCCCCGCCTCCGACGCCATGACGACGAGGTCGTCGTCGGTGACGACATAGCGGGCCGGGCGCAGGCCGTTGCGGTCGAGGGTGGCACCGATCTGGCGGCCGTCGGTGAAGGCCACCGCGGCAGGGCCGTCCCACGGTTCCATGACCGCGGCGTAGTACTCGTAGAACGACTTCCGGGCCGGATCCATGAGCGGGTTGTCCGCCCAGGCCTCGGGGATCATGAGCATCATCGCGTGGCCCAGCGAGTACCCGCCGGCGAGCAGGAGCTCGAGCGCGTTGTCGAACGTCGCCGAGTCGGAGGCGCCGTCGCCGATGAGGGGCCAGAGCTTCTCGAGATCGTCGCCGATGATCTCCGACGACATGTTGTGCCGGCGGGCCATCATCCAGTTCACGTTGCCCTGAACCGTGTTGATCTCGCCGTTGTGGCAGAGGTACCGGAAGGGCTGGGCGAGCCGCCACGACGGCTGCGTGTTCGTCGAGAACCGCTGGTGGACGAGGGCCAGGGCGGACTCGACGCGCTCGTCGGCGAGATCCCGGTAGAAGACCGACAGGTTCTCGGCGAGGACCATGCCCTTGTAGGTGATCGTGCGCGCCGACATCGAGGTGACGTAGAAGTACCCCTCGACGAACAGATGCGAGCCACGGGCCATCAGCTCGTGGTGGCTCTGCTTGCGGATCACGTAGAGCTTGCGCTCGAAGTGGTCGGCGTCCTTCAGCCCCTCGCCCCGGCCGACGAACAGCTGACGGATCACCGGCTCGATGGGGGCCACGCTGTAGCCGAGGCAGGAGTTGTCGACCGGAACGTCGCGCCACCCCAGGAGACGCTGACCTTCCCGTTCGACGATCTCTTCGAGGATGCCCTCGCAGAGCGCCCGATCGTCGGGATCCTTCGGGAGGAAGATCATGCCGACGCCGTAGTCGCCGGCGGGAGGGAGCTCGACGCCCCGACCGGCCATCTCGGAGCGGAAGAAGGCGTCGGGGACCTGGAGAAGCAGGCCGGCGCCGTCGCCGGCGAGGGGATCCGCTCCCACGGCTCCGCGATGGGTCAGGTTGGTGAGGACGGTGAGGCCCTGATCGACGATCTGACGGCTCTTGCGGCCCTTGATGTCGACGACGAACCCGATGCCGCAGGAGTCGCGGTCGAGCGACGGGTCATAGAGGCCCTGTCTCCGCTGCGCGCTGCCCATCCCAGCCTCTCTGAGAGAAAGGCGAGCGTACAGGGGCGATCCGGATACGAAAAAAGCTGCCGCGGGGCAAAGCTTCTCGATCCGTGCCGTTGGGCCCTTGTGGGAGGCGGCAGGTTCTGCCTTGCTGAACGGACCGGCTCAGGGGGGTATGTGCACGGCGATCGGCCCTCGTCCATCGAGACGCAACTCGTCCACCTCGAAGGCGTCACGAAGGTCTTCCGTACCGGGCGCGTCGACTTCCCGGCGCTTCGGGGCATCGATCTGTCGGTCGAGCGCAACGAGTTCGTCGCCATCGTCGGCCCGTCGGGAAGCGGCAAGTCGACGATCTTGAACATCGTGACCGGCATCGATCGCCCGACCGAGGGACGGGTCGTCGTCGGCGGCTCCCGGATCCACGACATGAGCGAGGAGGAACTGGCCGTCTGGCGCGGCCGCACCGTGGGGATCGTGTTCCAGTTCTTCCAGCTGCTCCCGACCCTCACGGCGGTCGAGAACGCCATGCTCCCCCTCGACTTCGACTCCGAGACGACCGGCGAGGAACGCCTGCGGCGCGCGCTCGCCAACCTCGAGCGGGTCGGGCTGACCGACAAGGCCGACCACCTCCCGATGGAGCTCTCGGGCGGCGAGCAGCAACGGGTGGCGATCGCACGGGCTCTCGCCCGGGAGCCCGAGCTCCTGGTCGCGGACGAGCCGACCGGGAACCTCGACTCGGCGACCGCAGCCCGCGTGCTCGAGTTGATGTCGGATCTCCATCGGGACGGCACGACGATCGTGTTCGTCACCCACGACCGCGAGCTCGCCCGCCGGGCGGACCGGGTCGTCGGCGTGCGGGACGGCCTGCTGGCATGACGACGCTGCGGAGCCGAGCACTCCGGGAGCTGACCCGGCGTCGGGGGCGATCGGCCTTCACGGTGCTGACGATCGCCGGGGCCGTCATCGGCCTGTGGTTGTTCGCCGTGCCGTCTCTCATCGACCGGGCCATGGACGAGCGGGTGGCCGGCGACCTGCTGTGGGATCTGCGGTTCGCACCGAACGGGATCGAGCTCACCGACCAGGACGTCGACGCCCTGCGTGCCATTCCGAACGTCGCCGGCCTCGAGGCCCGCGTCATCGTGAGGGCCGATGCCCGGGAGGGCGACCGAACGAGCGAGGTGCTCCTCGTCGGCGTCGACGACTTCGCGGACCAGGAGGCCAATGTCGTCCACCTCCTCGAGGGTGAGATCCCCGAGAAGGGCGAGGTGCTGGCCGATCCTCAAAACGCCCGATCGGGCCGGTTCCGATCCGGCATCGGCGACACCTTCACCCTCGCCGGGGACCCCATCACGGTGTCCGGCCTCGGAGCCAGCCTCGAGTGGAGCGCCTCGGTCGACGACGGCGCGCCCACCTTCTACCTCCAGGTCGATCGTCTCCAGTCCGCCATCGGCGACCCGGGGTTCTCCTGGATCGACGTGCGGGTGAGCGAGCGGACCGACGAAGCGCTCCTGGCGACCGCGGACGCCTTCCGGGGCCGCCTCGAGACGATCGACCCCGACATCACGTACTGGGAGCCGGTGCAGATACGCGACCCCGACTGGTGGCCCGAGAAGGACCAGGTGGAGAACGTCGTCCAGCTCATGTACGTGATCGCCGCACTCGGCGTCGCCTCTGCGGCCCTCATGGTCTCCACGACGATGAACGCCGTCGTCCGGGAACAGACCCGGGAGATAGGTGTCATCAAGGCCGTCGGGGGGACACGATCTGCGATCCTCCGGTCGTACCTGCTCACGGCGGCCCTCCTCGGCGCCCTCGGCACGGCCGTCGGCATCGCCGCGGGGATCCCGCTGGCCAACCTCCTCGTCGGCTTCGCCGGGCGGGAGTTCTCGGGCGTCGAGGCGTCGTTTGCGGTCCCGGTCTGGATCGTGGTGCTGAGCGTCGTCGTCGGGATCGGCGCGCCGGTGCTCGCCGCCCTGCCGGCCATCTGGCGAGCCGCCCGCATCCCGGTGCGCGACGCCCTCGTCGACTACGGCGTCGCCGGGTCGTTCGGGCGGTCGACCCTGGACCGGACCGTCGCCGCCCTCCCCGGGCTGTCGCGCCCGGTACGGCTCGGCCTCCGCAACGCCCTCCGCAACAAGCGCCGCAGCCTGGTGACCGGGGTCCAGGTCGGTTTCGCCGTCGGCACCTTCCTGGGCTTCCTCGCCATGGGGATCACGATCCTCGACGTCTCCGCAGCGACCTTCACCGGAGAGGGCGGCGACATCGTCGTCTTCGTGCGTGGAGACGCCGACGACGTGATCGCCGGCGTCCCCGGCGTCGAGGTCGCGGCACCCGTCACCTACTCGAGCGCAGCCATCAACGGCGAGGTCTATCCGCTCCAGGGCCAGGGATGGTCGGCGGAGGCGTTCCACGGCGGCATGCGGAAGGGCCGGTGGTTCACCGAGGACGAGGTCTCGGGGTCCCAGGGCGTTGCCGTCGTGGGCCCGGCGCTGGCCTCGATCGAAGAGGTCACGGTCGGCGACACCATCCGGGTCGAGACGGCCGAGAACCGCATGGACGTCGCCATCGTGGGGATCACCTCCGTCATGGTCAACGATGGGAAGATGCTGTACCTCCCGATCTCGACGGCGGCCGGCCTCACCGGAGAAACGGTTCCCGAGGCCTACTTCGTGGCCACG